>NZ_JBCNTJ010000015.1:0-171490 GCF_039581215.1 Pseudomonas halotolerans | reverse complement strand
GCGTCCCCTAGGGGACTCGAACCCCTGTTACCGCCGTGAAAGGGCGGTGTCCTAGGCCACTAGACGAAGGGGACACACGTACAACATTCACTGCTTATCGCGTTTGGCTAGGTGCTTTACGCTGTAAGTGGCGCGCATTCTATGGATGGATTGATGGGTCGTCAACCCCCAGATATAAATTTATTTAAATCAATGACTTCGCCCGGTTTGGGGGCTTGTTCGCACATTTTGCCCGTCCGGTCTCTGGCGCCTATATTCTGTCGTGCGCCAAGACGTTATAGTCGTGTCCGATAAATAGTGGCAATGTGCATCCACCTTCCTTGCACTTCCATACGCAGCGCCACGCCTGTCTAATCGCATCGCGCGGGCCTATGCGCTTAAAAGCCAAGCCACTACACTCTTGATATGCGAACCCCAATAAAGAGGTCTTACCGGTGACACCACTCATGATCACCCTGCTCGTCGTAGCCGGGATCGCACTGTTGATCGCCATTGGCTACATGAACCATGTGGTGGAAAACAACAAGCTGGAAAAGGCCCGCACCAAGGTTGAACTCAACGACCGTTTGCGTCGTTGTGGCGAGCTCACTGAAACCTTCCCTGGGCAATTGATGACCCCGGCCCTGAAGCTGTTGATCACGCGTCTTGAGATCAATGTCTGCCAGCGCCTGCTGAACCTGGATAAAACCAATACAGCGGTCAAGGCGCGCCTGGACGAACTGAATGCCCTGGCGGCCCAGGGCGAATCGATTCCGGTGAACAATCCACCGGCACCGATCCAGACCGAAGCCAAGGCCAAGGATGTGCGGTTTCTGCTCGAGGCCTTGCACGGTCAGATTACCCGCGCCGCCCAGGATGGCTTCCTGCCGCCCAACGAAGCCAAGCGCTGGATCCGTGAAGTGCGACACATTCTGGTGCTGTTGCACATCGAGTTTTTCAATAATCTCGGCCAACACGCCTTGCAGCAAGAACAACCAGGGCAGGCCCGCCTGGCGTTCGAACGGGGCGTGCAGTACCTGCGCAAGCAACAGGAACCGCAGGTCTATGCCGAACAACTGGCCTACCTGGAAAAACTCCTGGCCCGCGCCAATGCCATGGTCCTGGCCAGCACCCAGCCGGTCGAAGGCGAAGTCAACCAGTTGACCGAAGGACTGAAGGACGCCGAAGTAAACGACGAGTGGAAGAAAAAGAAGGTTTACGACTGATAACCGGGGGTGGGTTCTCAAGCCTGGCTCATGTGTGGCGAGGGGGATTTATCCCCGCTGGGCTGCGTAGCAGCCCAAGTCATTGCTGGCTGATAAGTCGGGGCCACTGCGCGACCCAGCGGGGATAAATCCCCTCGCCACCAGTGCTTCGTCGACAGCTCACAGCCTGAAATGCCCCACCATTCCCTTGAGCTCAACCCCCAACTGCGCCAACTCAATGCTCGACGCGGCATTGCCCTGCATCGCCAGGGAAGATTGATCGGCACTGGCGCGGATGCTGGTGACACTGCGGTTGATCTCTTCAGCCACCGAACTCTGTTGCTCAGCCGCCGCCGCGATCTGCTGGTTCATTTGCTGGATCAGCGACACCGCCGCCGCAATGCTCCCCAGGGCGCTTTCGGTTTGCAGTGCATCACTGACCGCCATCTTCACCAGCTCGCCACTGCTCTGGATCTGCTGCACGGAGGTCTGGGCTGCTGAACGCAAAGCGCTCACCAGTCGTTCGATTTCCTCGGTGGACTGTTGCGTGCGCTTGGCCAGTGCCCGCACTTCGTCGGCCACCACCGCAAAGCCCCTGCCCTGCTCACCGGCCCTGGCGGCTTCGATGGCCGCATTGAGCGCCAGCAAGTTGGTCTGTTCTGCCACACTCTTGATCACGCTCAACACCGTGCCAATGTTCTGGATCTCAGCGCTGAGGCTTTCAATACTGGTGCTGGCTGAAGTGGCCGAGTCGGCCAATTGCTCAATGCGTACCATGCTCTGACGCACCACCTGCTGACCGCTTTCAACCTTGTCATCGGCGGTCTGGGCGGCCTGGGCCGCTTCCTCGGCATTGCGCGCCACGTCGTGCACGGTGGCGGTCATCTGGTTCATGGCCGTGGCGACCTGCTCGGTCTCCTCCTTCTGGCTGCTGACTTCCAGGTTGGTCTGCTCGGTCACGGCCGACAGCGATTGGGCGGAGTTGGCCAACTGTTCGATACCGGCCTGCAAACCGCTGACGATGCTGCTCAGGCCTGCCCCCATCTGTTGCATGGCGAGCATCAGTTGACCGATCTCATCCTGGCGCGTCACCTGCACCGTGGCACTCAAGTCGCCCGAGGCAATCTGCTGTGCAACGCGGATGACGCTACGCAACGGCCCGACGATCAGCCGGGTAATGACCCAGGCTGCAATCAGTCCCACCAACAGCGCAAGGGCCGACGAGCCAATGATCAGCAGCGAATTCTTCTTCAGTTCCGCCTGCATGGCCGCGTCTTCGGCGGTGTAAGCCTGGTCAACCCGCTCCACGACTTGGGAGGCACGCTCGTGCAGTTGCTGGTAGACGATTTTCTCCTGGGCCAGCAGGCCGGTGTATTCAGCAAGTTTTTCGTTGAAACCGGCGATGTGCCCGGCCACTTCGTTAAGCACCGTCTGGTATCCGGGGTCCTTGACGGTAGTCTTGAGCACCTCGGCCTGCTTCATGGCTTGCTCGGCCTGTTCGATCGTGCCCTGTCCGCCCTCTTCAGAGCCTTTGCGGCTTTGATCCAGGCGTACCCGCGCTTCATTCATCGCCTGTAACATCAACCGTGACACTTCGCTGACCTGATTGGCCTGCTCAATGAACTCGGCGCCCTCCTTGCCTTCGGATTCTTTCAGGGTATAAGCGCCATCATCCGCCAACCCCGCTTGCAGCACATCCAGGTTGTTGGCAACGCTGGACACTGACCAACTGGCCATTTCCAGTGCCAGGTCTTTGCTCTGGCTCAGCTCGACGAATTCGTCGAACGCCTTGCGATAGGCCCCCAGGGCCTGCTCCACATCATTCATCACTGGCACGTTGGCCGCCGATTGCGCCTTGAGTGCGGTGGCCTGGGCAATCAACCCGTCCACGCCCAGCCGTAAGGCATCGACCGTTTTCGGGTCGGAACGCAAGGCGTACTCCTGTTCAAGCAGCCGGACCTTGAGCAAGCCGCTGTTGAGGGATGACATCTGCTTCAGACCATCGAAACGATGACTGATGGTCTGCAGGGACCAGACACCGATGGCCGCCACCACGGCGGTAAGCAGCAGCACCAGGACAAACCCCAGGCCCAGTTTCTTTGCCATACCCAGGTTGGCAAAACGTCTTTGCACGGCCGAAATCATTGCGCCCAGTCCTCTGCCAGTGTGTGTTGATTGCAGATTCGCAACGAGACACCCTGTAGCACAAGATGCTGGCGTCGGAATAATGGCAAAAAGCTACAGCGCCGTCGTTTTCAGGACAATTGAGGTCGATCCAGAGCCGCTGCCCGGAAGAATGCCAGGGCCCTCGAATCGCAGGCGTGGGCCACATTGATCCGTAGCCAGTCGCTGACAGCCCCCGACGGGCTGAAGGCTGTACGGGAAGAAAGCACCACACCGAACCGCTTGGCCAGGCGCTGCAATGCAGCGTAGTCGCACAAGGGTGGACGCGCCCAAATGAACAGACCGCCGGCGGGTCGGCCAAAGACCTCCCAATCCGCATCCTCCAGCACCTGCAACACCGCTGCCATGTCGACACTCAAACGTTGCCGCTGACGCTGGACCAGTTTGCGATAGGCGCCGCTGGCCAAAAGGTTGGCCAGCACTGACTCACAGAACCGTGAGCTGCCCATGCTGGTAATGCCCTTGACGTCCCTCAGGCGCGTGATGACAGAGGAGCCGGCCAGGATGAAACCGACTCGCAATGAACTGCTCAGGGTTTTCGAGAAGCTGCCCACATACACCACGTCGGTATCCAGCGCTGCCAGCCGGGTCCGGGTTGAACTCTGAAAATCGGCATAGACATCATCTTCGACCACCAAAATGGCGTGTTTTTTCGCCAGTTGCAGCAGTTGCTGAGCCACGGCCGGGGCCAGGCTGCTGCCGGTCGGGTTGTGACAGGCGCTGTTGACGAACAGGGCGCGGGGCTGGCGCGTCGCCAAGAGGCATTGAAGTGCCTCGACATCCGGGCCGCGCGGAGTCCTGGGCAGTTCAATCATCTCGATTTTATGCAACCTGAGCAGGTCGAACAGCTTCGAATAGCCCGGACTCTCCACCACGACGCAGCATCCTGGCTCAAGCAGCGTGCGCACAATCAGGTCCAGACCGTGGGTCGCGCCCGAGGTGGTCAGGATCAGGTTTGCATCGGCCTGGATGTTGAATTGTTTCAGGCGCCTGGACAGTTGCTCCCGCAGAGCGGGCAGCCCCATCGGCGTACTGTAATTGAACAGCCCTGCCATGTCGGTGCGGGTGACCTGACGGATCGCATAGCCCAGATCATCGCTTTCGCGCCAACTTTCGGGCAGCCCGCCACAGCCCAACTTCAGTTCCCACTGTGAGCTCCGGGGCACACTGTCCTGAGTGATCTGCGCGTCTTCCAGCCAGTCTTTGTCGGAAGGCTCGTACCTGGACAATGGCCGCGGCGCGACGAAAAAACCCGAACCATGGCGCGACGCCAACACCCCTTGGGCCACCAGGCGTTCACACGCCTCATTGACGCTGGACTGACTGAGCAAATTCTCCCGAGCCAATTGGCGAATGGAGGGCAGTCGGGTTCCCGGTTGCACCGCATCCTGTCGAATCCAGCCGGCAAGGGCGTCGACAATTTGCTGCACGACAGGCACCAGGGCCTGCCGGTCGATTCTCAACTCCATGAGTAACCAAGCTCCTAAGCAACTGTTTTAACTCTGGAAACAGTTAAGCACAGGCTGCCTCGGGAGGATGTACGACAACGCCACCAAAACGGCCGATTCTCACCCTTTGAAACACATTCAGAGGCTGACACGGGGGGACTCTCAAACTCCAAAGAAAAAGCCCACAACAAGTGCGGGCCTAGTCCTACGAGCTAAACACTAGTTTCTTTAGAAAGCGGTGACGCCGCCGTCCACCGCCAACGAATGACCCGTGGTGAATGCAGCGCCATCGCTGCACAGATACAGCACCGCGCTGGCGATTTCCTCGACCTTGCCGATGCGTCCTACCGGGTGCATGGCGTTGGCGAACTCAGCTTTTTTCGGATCCGCTTCATAGGCACGACGGAACATGTCGGTGTCGATCACCGCCGGGCAAACCGCGTTCACGCGGATTTTCTTCTTGGCGTATTCGATGGCCGCCGACTTGGTCAAACCGATCACCGCGTGCTTGGACGCCGCATAGATACTCATCTTCGGCGCCGCCCCCAGACCCGCCACCGAGGCGGTATTGACGATGGCTCCGCCCCCCTGGGCCAGCAGCAACGGCAACTGGTATTTCATGCACAGCCAGACGCCCTTTACATTGACGCCCATGATTGCGTCGAACTCATCCAGGGTGCCGTCGGCCAGCTTGCCCTTTTCGATTTCGATTCCGGCGTTATTGAACGCGTAATCGAGGCGGCCGTAGGCATTGATCACTTCGTTCATCAGGTTCTGCACATCGCTTTCCAGCGTTACGTCGCAGCGCACGAACAGCGCTTCACCGCCCGCCTCACGAATCGACTGCACCGTGCCCTCGCCACCCGCCACGTCCAGGTCGGCCGCCACCACTTTCAGGCCCTGCGCCGCGAATGCCTGGGCCGTCGCACGGCCAATGCCGGCGGCTGCGCCCGTGACCACGGCGACCTGTCCGGAAAACGTCATGCTCATTATTAATTCCTCGAAGAATGCGGGAGATGGCGCCAGTCTAGTCACAGGTCCGGACGATGCGGCAGCACTATCCAATTGCCGTTTGGGCATTCATGGGCGCCAGTGATAACGGCCCCGGCGTCATTATCACTGGCTTCGATCGAACTGCATTCGCTGCATCAGCAAACCTTGCGACAAACGCGTCGAAGGTCTATCAACAAGGCTTCATTCATCTTGAGTGCCAGCCATGACTGCCCAGACCAATCGCCAGTTCCTGCTCGCCAAACGCCCGGTGGGCGCTGCGACCCGCGAGACGTTCACCTATCAACAAGTACCGGTCGGCGAGCCGGCAGCCGGCCAGATTCTGGTGAAGAACGAATATCTGTCCCTGGATCCGGCCATGCGCGGCTGGATGAACGAAGGCAAGTCTTACATCCCGCCGGTAGGCATTGGAGAAGTGATGCGCGCCCTGGGCGTCGGCCAGGTCATCGCCTCGAACAACCCGGGCTTCGCGGTCGGTGACTACGTCAACGGTGCGCTGGGTGTGCAGGATTATTTCCTCGGCGAGCCGCGAGGTTTCTACAAGGTCGATCCGAAACTGGCGCCATTGCCGCGCTACTTGTCAGCATTGGGCATGACCGGCATGACCGCCTATTTCGCCCTGCTGGACGTGGGCGCGCCCAAGGCTGGCGAGACGGTAGTGCTCTCGGGGGCCGCCGGTGCGGTGGGCAGCATCGCCGGGCAGATCGCCAAGATCAAAGGTTGCCGTGTGGTGGGCATCGCCGGCGGGGCCGACAAATGCAAATTCCTGATCGATGAGCTGGGCTTCGACGGTGCCATCGATTACAAGAGCGAAGACGTCCATGCCGGTCTCAAGCGCGAATGCCCCAAAGGCGTGGATGTGTACTTCGATAACGTCGGCGGCGACATCCTCGACGCGGTGCTCAGCCGCTTGAACCTCAAGGCCCGCGTAGTGATCTGCGGTGCCATCAGCCAATACAACAACAAAGAAGCGGTGAAAGGCCCGGCCAACTACCTGTCGCTGCTGGTCAACCGGGCGCGCATGGAAGGCTTCGTGGTCATGGACTACGCCTCCCAGTTCGCCGCCGCCGGGCAGGAAATGGCCGGCTGGATGGCCAAGGGGCAGCTCAAGAGCAAGGAAGACATCGTTGAAGGGCTGGAGACATTCCCCGAGACACTGACCAAGTTGTTCAGTGGGGAGAATTTCGGGAAGTTGGTACTTAAGGTCTAGTCACAAAAACACCTGTGGGAGCGGGCTTGCTCGCGAAAGCGGTATGTCAGTTGGCATAAATGGCGCCTGACACTCCGCTTTCGTGAGCAAGCCCGCTCCCACAAGGGATCTTCAGGCCAGTTCGGCGACTACGGCCGCCAGTGCCTTGGCCGGATCAGCCGCCTGGCTGATCGGGCGGCCGATCACCAGGTAATCGGAACCAGCATCCAGTGCCTGACGCGGGGTCAGGATGCGGCGCTGGTCATCCTGGGCACTGCCCGCCGGACGAATCCCCGGGGTCACCAGTTGCAGCGAAGGGTGCGCGGTTTTCAGGGCCTGGGCTTCCAGGGCCGAACAGACCAGGCCGTCCATGCCGGCTTTTTCGGCCAGCGCCGCCAGGCGCAGCACCTGTTCCTGGGGCTCGATATCCAGGCCGATGCCGGCCAGGTCCTCGCGCTCCATGCTGGTCAGCACGGTCACGCCGATCAGCAACGGTTTCGGGCCGCTGCGCTGATCCAGCACTTCGCGGCAGGCCGCCATCATGCGCAGGCCGCCGGAGCAATGCACGTTGACCATCCACACGCCCATTTCAGCAGCCGCCTTGACGGCCATGGCGGTGGTATTGGGAATATCGTGGAATTTCAAATCCAGGAATACTTCAAAACCCTTGTCACGCAGGGTCCCGACAATTTCCGAAGCACAACTGGTGAACAGCTCCTTGCCGACTTTGACCCGGCACAGCTTGGGGTCCAACTGATCGGCCAGCTTCAGGGCGGCGTCACGGGTAGGGAAATCCAAGGCAACGATGATGGGCGTCTGGCAGGCGGACATGAGCGGGCTCTCAGGCAAGTCGAAATCGGCGCGCAGTGTAGCGCAAGCAGCGCCCGTGCGGGACCCGGTGATCGGTAAATCATCAGCGAGCCCGCACAGCACGGACGATGCCGGCCTTTGTGTCGAAGCCGATACATTCATGACATGTGTGCAACACGCCGGCACGCTACCGTGCGCGGCCGCACCCCGTCCTTTCAGCGCTTCCCGCCTCGCGGCCCGAAGCCTATGCTGAAGCCACTACCTCGCCGCCTTCTTTGTGGTTGGCAGCTTACCTGGCAGATGATGCACCCATGCAGAACACCCCTGATGCCCCTTCTGACGATCTAAAAACCTGCGTCGATGAAAAGCGCTGGAGCACCCGGGCGTTGATCGTCGATGACGACGTGCCGATCCGCGAGCTGCTGATCGACTACCTGGCCCGTTTCAACATACGCGCCAGCGGCGTAAACGATGGCGCGGCCATGCGCCGGGCGATGCAGGCCGAGCGCTTCGACGTGGTTGTGCTCGACCTGATGCTGCCGGGTGAAGACGGCTTGCAATTGTGTCGCTGGCTGCGAGCCGAATCGGACATCCCGATCCTGATGCTCACCGCCCGTTGCGAACCCACCGACCGTATCATCGGTCTGGAACTGGGCGCCGACGACTATATGGCCAAGCCCTTCGAACCCAGGGAGCTGGTGGCGCGGATCCAGACGATCCTGCGCAGGGTACGCGACGACCGCACCGAGCAACGGGCCAATATTCGCTTCGATAACTGGCGACTCAACAGCGTACTGCGCCAACTGATCTCCGTCGATGGGTTGGTGGTGCCGCTGTCCAATGCCGAGTTCCGGCTGCTTTGGGTGTTCATCGAACGACCGCGCCGGGTACTGAGCCGCGAACAATTGCTGGACGCCGCGCGTGGGCGCTCCATCGAGGCGTTCGACCGCAGCATCGATCTGCTGGTCTCGCGCCTGCGCCAGAAACTGGGTGACGACCCCAAGGCGCCGCAACTGATCAAGACCGTTCGCGGTGAAGGCTACCTGTTTGATGCCAGGGACATCGGCTGATGCGCTTGCGCCTCGACACCTTGTTCGGCCGCCTGTTTGGCGTGCTGTTATTGGCGATCGTCCTGGCACACCTGTTGGCCTTTGCCTGGTTTTCTCAATACGACAAACCGCCTTTGGGGGGCCCCCCCGAATTTTCCCGGCAAGGCCAGCAAAATCCGCCCATGGGTCCCCCACCCAACCGCCCTCCGCGCCCTTGGTTCGGTGGGCCGGTGGTACCGCTGACGTTTCAGTTTGTGTGCCTGATCGTCGCCGCCTGGTACGGTGCCAAACTGCTGACCCGGCCTATCCAGCGCCTGAGCGATGCCGCCGAACGCCTGAGCGAAAACCTCGACAGCCCACCGCTGGAGGAAACCGGCCCCCGGGAGGCCCGCCAGGCTGCCCATACGTTCAACCTCATGCAACAGCGAATTCGCGAGCAGGTGCAGCAGCGTTCGCGCATGCTCGGCGCGGTATCCCATGACCTGCGCACTCCGCTTTCGCGGCTCAAGCTGCGCCTGGAACAGATCGATGACATCAAGCTGCAGGGCCAGATGCGCCAGGACCTGAACGATATGATTGGCATGCTCGACGCCACCCTCACCTACCTGCACGAGCAACGGACCAGCGAAGCGCTGCAATGGATGGACGTGCAGGCATTGGTGGAATCGCTGAGCGAAAACGCCCAGGACCAGGGTGCCGACGTGCAAACCAGCGGTGCCTGCGCGCCCTTACCGGTCATGCCGATGGCGTTGCGCTCGTGTATCAACAACCTCATGGACAATGCCTTGCGCTACGCCGGCCATGCGTTGATTGCGCTGCAAGACCAGCCCCATCAGGTCGTGATTCGAGTGATCGACCACGGCCCCGGGATTGCAGCGGATAAACGCGAAGCGGTGTTCGAACCCTTCTATCGCCTGGAAGGCTCACGCAACCGCAACTCCGGCGGCGTCGGCCTGGGCATGACCATCGCCCGGGAAGCCGCCGAACGCCTGGGCGGGCAGTTGAGCCTGGAAGAAACGCCGGGGGGTGGGTTGACGGCAGTGATCCGCTTGCCGCGCGCCTGAAACAACCTCAATCCCATGTGGGAGCCGCGCCGGAGGCTGAGTTTGTACACCCGCTGGTACAAACTCCACACACCCACGACAACTGCCCCGCCGACGCTGCATAAGCCGGTGCACCCACCGGCATTCCAGCCCAAGGAGAGCGCCCATGATCGGCAGCGTCAGCAATTACTCGCCCTATACCAGTACCAGCAGCACCACGACCAGCAGTGCCCGTAGCCAGCAGTTTCAAAAGGAGTTGCTCAGCAAGCTCGACAGCAACGCCGACGGCTCGGTCGATCAGGATGAATTGAGCACTGCCCTGTCGCAAAAGAGTGACGACGGCATCCTGGTCAGCCTGAGCGATAATTTCAGCGACCTGGACAGCGACAGCAGCGGGGACCTGAGCAGTGATGAGTTGGCCGCGATGGCACCACCGCCTCCGCCACCGCCACAACAGGCCTCCGGTGAGGCATTGCTCAGCCTGCTCGACGCCGATGCGCAGAACAGCCTCGACACCCGCGAACAGACCAGCGCTTTGCAGGCCAACCGCAACAGCGACAGCTCCACCGAGCAGCCCCATGTCAGTGAAGCGTTGAACAGGATGATCGCCAACCTCAGCCGACAATACTCACTGGATGATGTAGCCCCCGTGGGGAAATACCTGAACGTGGCCACTTGATTGACCCGCAAGCCTGGCCTTTCGGAGCCGGGCTTGCCTGCCTGGATCAAAGCCCGTTTGTGCTGGACTCAGGCGTGGGATTATCGCGCCTGACTCTTGCTCCAGTCCGTCAGCAAGCTGTAGGCCACCGCCAGCAGGGTCGGGCCGATGAACAACCCGATGAAACCGAAGGCAATCAAGCCACCGAACACCCCCAGCAACACGATCACCAACGGCAGGTTTCCGCCACGGCTGATCAGGTAGGGTTTGAGCACGTTGTCCACACCGCTGATGATGAAGGTGCCCCAGATCCCCAGGAACACCGCCATCCCGTATTCGCCCTTCCAGGCCAGCCACGCCGTGGCTGGGATCCAGACCAGAGGCGGCCCCATGGGAATCAGGCTGAGCAGGAAAGTGACAATGCCCAGTACCAACGCCCCCGGTACGCCGGCGATCAGGAAACCGATCAGCGCCAGCACCGCCTGGGCCGCTGCGGTGCCGATCACGCCGTTGACCACACGCTGCACCGTACCGGCCACCAGTTCAATGTAGTAACCGGCACGGTCGCCAATCAGGCGTTCCAGCAACTTGTGCACGAACACCGCCAGGCGTGGGCCGTCGCGATAAAAAAAGAATACGAACACAATGCTCAGGGTCAGCTCGAGAATGCCACCGCCGATTTGGGCACTACGGGCCAGCAGCCAGTTACCGACCTGTCCCAGGTACGGCCTGACGGAGACCATCATGGCCGCACCCTGCTGATCGATGCTGTTCCAGATGCCCACCAACCGCCCGCCCACCAGCGGTACACCCGCCAGCCATACCGGGGCATCGGGCAGCCCATCGACCTGCACATTCTTGATAAATGCCGTGGCATCGCGCACATGGTCGGCCAGGTTGAAGCCCAGCCACACCAGCGGCACCGCCACCAGCACCATCCAGCCCACGGTCAGCAAAGCCGCCGCCAGCGATTCGCGACCATTGACCCAGCGGGTCAGCAGGCGCATCAGCGGCCAACTGGCAAACGCCAGCACCGCGCCCCAGAACAGCGCCGACCAGAACGGAGCCATCACCCAGAAGCTTGCACCGAACAACACCAGGAGCAGGATCTGCACCAACAGCCGATCGTTATTGAGCATGTCAGGTCTCGAAATAAAAACAGGGCCGGGATGACGGCGTGAAGCGCGTCACCCGAAACAGCTTAACGCAGCAACTCAAGATGCAGGCCCGCCGCATCGCCCCTGGCGGCTTCCATTCGCGCCGCCCGGACACCCTGGTCAATCAATGCTTGCCGCCAGGCCTCGGCCTGGGGTCCGGCGACAGTGACCCGAAGGCCCGTGTCCAGGTTCAGCGCCCGGGACAGCAGGCGCAACCAGGTGTCGTCCGGTTCGCCGACCAGACGCGGCAAGTCCAGCACGCCGGTATCCTTGAGCTGGCGCAACAGCGTGGCCGATGTGGGCAGCAGGTTCCCCAGCGACGCGTTTGCCTCGAACTGTTCGACGTGCAGGTAGGCCTTGCGATTGCCGCGAGTAATGCCATACAGCGCAATCAGCGTGTTGTCCGCCGGGGGCGCCAGGCGCAGCAGCAGGTAAGCCTGGCCGTTGTCGGCGCCATAGAGCTTGGCATTGCCGAAGACCTCATTGGCCCACAGGCTGCTTTCGCCGCAATCACGGGCCTGGCACCAGAACAATAGCTGCGCGTCCTGCTTCTGCAAGGCTTCGCGCGCGGCGGTGAAGGCCTGGGTGGCGGAGTGCTCCGGCGGCAGTTCGTAGGTCACCGAGGTCGTGTTGCCACGGGCATCGACCTGGCCATCGAAGCGCAACTGGCCGCTGATCTTGCGGATCGAACCCAGGGGATAAATCCGCTCCAGGTCAGTGGTTTGTCGGTAATCGACTATTTGCGCGTCAGGCATGCGAGGCACCCGCTCCAGGTCCCGACTGCCGGGAACATCGGCGGCAAATGATGCCGGGCTGACGCAGGCCAGCGTAAGCAAGGCGAGTGAATGAATGGATAATTTCATCGGATCGGCATGGCCTGGGTCTCTGGGGTGAGGCCGGTGTCATCGATGCATTGCGAGGCCGCTAAACAGAGATCTGTCATGGTTGTCTCCCTTTTTCAACCCGCCCAGCCTCGACAGTTGCCAGACGCAAGTCAAGAAACGGTGAAGAACCGATTGAAACAGTCTGCTACAAGCGCCGCGCCGACCTCGTCGTTCAGGTGCAAATGATGGCCGCCGGGCAAGCGTTCATGACTGAAGGGTAGACGCTCCAACAACTCAGGGTGGCGGGCAAGCATGCCGTCGGCTGCCACCACCAGATGCGCAGGGCACGCGACCCGCGCCACGAAGGCCATGGCCTGCTCATCGGTCAGGCGCAGCGGCGAGGGCAAGGTCAGGCGATTGTCGGTGCGCCAAGTGTACCCCCCCGGCACCGGCATCAGGCCGCGCTGGGCCAGTAACTCGGCTGCTTCACGGCTGACCGCCACCAACCCTTTCATGCGGGCCTCAATGGCCCGGTCGAGGGTTTTGTAGACCGGTTTTCGTTTCTGTTGCAAATCCAGCTGTGCCTGCAGAGCCATGCCCATGCGTTCGGCGGCGTTTTCGCCTTTGTCCGTTGGAGGGATCACCCCGTCGATCAGCCCCAGGTGCGTGACCCGTTCGGGCAAGGCGCCGGCGAGCACCAGCGAGACGATCGCGCCCATCGAATGCCCCAGCAGGGCGAAACGCGCCAGGCCCAGTTGTTCGGCGACTTGCAGCACATCATGGGCATAGTCCCACAAGGCATAGCCGGCACCGGGCGGACGATGCCCGGAGTGACCGTGACCGGCCATGTCCAAGGCAATGACCCGCAGGCCCTCAAGCCGGGGGGCCAGCCGGGCGAAGCTGTTGGCGTTGTCCAGCCAGCCGTGCAAGGCGATCACCGGCCGGCCATCCTCCGGCCCGAACAGGTGGGCCGCCAGTTCAATGTGCGGCAGGCTCAGACGGACTTCTTCAACCCCACTCATAAGCTGCGCCCTTCCCAGCGCTGAAAGAGATCCTTGAGCAACATGGCCGTGTCCTGCGGACGTTCCAGGGGGAACATATGGCCGCCGGGCATGCTCAGGGATTCGCCATGGGGCATACGGCTCACCGAACGGGTGTGATGGCGCATCACCACGCGACTCTGCCGGCCGCGCACCACCGCCAGCGGCACTTTGAGCATACGGGCCCGGCCGGGACTGGTGTGCGGCACGCCGCGGTAAATACTGATTTCCGTGGCCGGATCGAAGCGCAGTCGCAAGCGGTCGCCGACTGGCTGCAAACCATGTTGCAGGTAGGCGTCGAAGCATTCCGGGTCAAACCCGCGGAACAGCGTCTTGGCGGAAAAATATTGCCGGGCAGACGCCAGGTCAGCGAACTCCTCACGCCGCCCCAACGTCCGTCCCGCCGGAGTCAGACGATCAATGAACCCCAGGCGCTTGGCCGCCAGAATCACCCACTGATCGGCGCGGGTCAGCACCGGCGAATCGAGCATGACCACGCCACGATATAACTGGGGGCAGCGCAATGCGGCATGCAGATGCAGAACGCCACCCAGGGAATGGCCGACGCCCCACACCGGTTCAGGTTGTTGTTCCAGGTGATGGATGAGTTCGTCCACGAGGTTGTGCCAGTTATCGTCCGCCGGAAACCGCGGGTCATGGCCGTGCAGTTCCAGATGCGCGACCTCGTACTGCGGCGCCAGCGCGGCGAACAGCTTGCCGTAAGTGGCCGAGGGAAAACCATTGGCGTGGGCGAAAAACACCTGTTGCGACATGACGGTGGATCCATGGGGAAACTCGGACCGATTGTCCGCACATCCCGACGGCGCGGCAATGACCGTAACTGACAGCAATGGTGACAGGCACGGTTGGGTTATGAACCCGGCCCCATGCAAGAAGACGCGGCCCTCTGTAGGAGCTGCCGAGTGCAGCGAGGCTGCGATCTTTTCCCAGGCAACTGAGGCGAGAGTGAACGCTCATGGGTCAGGATCAAAAGATCGCAGCCTGCGGCAGCTCCTACAGGGACGGCGCCGCATGGTTCAACCAGGCTTCAGCGCGCCGGCGGCTGTTCGCCCAGCGGCACCACGGCCATGGTCAGGCGCGACACACAGTTGACCTTGCCCTCGTCGTTGGTCAGGCGGATGTCCCAGACCTGGGTGGTACGGCCCAGGTGAACCATCCGGGCCGTGGCCGTGACCCGACCGCTGCGCACACCGCGCAGGTGGTTGGCATTGATTTCCAGGCCCACGCAATAGAACTTGCTGGTGTCCACGCACAGATAGGCCGCCATGGACCCGACCGTTTCAGCCAGCACCACCGATGCGCCGCCATGCAACAGGCCAAATGGCTGATGGGTGCGGTGATCGACCACCATGCTGGCGGTCAGGGACTCGTCGTCGAAAGATTCGAAACGAATGTCCAGCACTTCGCTGATGGTGTTTTTACCAGCGGCGTTCAACTGCTCGATGTTGGGGGTGGTGCGCCACAGACTCATCGTTGCCTTTCCTTTGAGATTTTCAGGGTGCTCAATCTTATGGGCGCTTGATGCCCTTGAGCGTCATAGACCCAGCCAAGGGCAGATCGCCCTCCAGCTCCGCCAGCCCGGCCGTTTGTACCTGCTCCGGTTGTTGCAAGTGCCCATGCTGCAGAAAGCCCAAGAGACTGCCCACCAGCGGGTTATGGCTGACCAGCAGCACATCATCCTGGTCCTTGAGGTGTTCCAGGACGGTTTGCGGCCGGGTTTCTGGCGTAAGCCAGTCAACCGTGATCAGCGCCGGCTCGAAACCCAGCGCTTCACGCACCAGTTGCGCAGTCTGCTGTGCTCGCACATACGGGCTGGCGTAGATGGCCCGTAAAGGCTCACCCATCAACCGGCCGGCGCTGCGCAGCACCTCTTCACGGCCATGGAGGGTCAGGGTTCGCTCGGGATCAGGCCGGGCGCCATGGGGCTCTGCCTCACCATGACGCAATACCCAAAGTTTCATAGTTTCGGCTCCTCGTCCCGAACCGGATGCGGGGCCGGAGCCACGGCGTGCGGTGCTTCACCTTCCGGCGTGCGCGGGGTGGGCCAGTCCGCGAATGGCCAGGGTTTCTGGTCGCTGTGAAAAGTGCCGAAACGGCCGATCTGCGCCAGGAACTGGCTCAGGCTGTCACCAAAGTTCATCAGGCTGGCACTGGGCGCGCCATAGATCAGCCGGTAGATCAGTTGCACCAGCACCACGGCGCCCAGGATGAATTGCGCCACCTGCCACACCAGCAGGTAAATCACCATCCACAACACACGCAGCAGGATGGACTCGTATCGGGCCTGCTCTTTTGGATCGTTCATGGTTTGCTCCCGCTTCTGATCAATAGAGGCTCAGTTGAAGCCACTGGTGGAAATGAAATCGACGTCGGTCTTGGGTTCGCCGCGCATCAACAGTTCGATCACCTGTTCCAGCGTGCGCCCTTCGAACAGAATCGCATGCAGCCCCGCGACCAGTGGCATGTAGACCCCGGACTCCTGAGACTTGGCCTTGAGCACCTTGAGCGTATTGACCCCTTCGGCCACTTCACCCAGGCGCGACACAGCCTCGTCCAGGCTCAAGCCCTGACCGAGGGCGAAGCCAACCTGATAGTTGCGGCTCTTGGGCGAGGAACAGGTGACGATCAGATCGCCAACCCCGGCCAACCCCAGGAAAGTCATGGGATTGGCGCCTTGACTGACGGCAAAACGGGTCATTTCCGCCAGCGCCCGGGTGATCAGCATGCTCTTGGTGTTCTCCCCCATGCCCAGCGCCACCGCCATGCCGGCGATGATGGCATAGACGTTCTTCAGCGCCCCGCCCAGTTCCACCCCGAAACGGTCGGCACTGGCGTAGACCCGAAACGTGCGGCCATGCAGCGCGGCCTGGACCCGCTGGCACAGTTCTTCGTCTTCACTGGCGACCACGGTGGCGGTCAGGGCATGCTCGGCGATCTCACGCGCCAGATTCGGCCCGGAAATCACGCCGATTCGAGCCTTTGGGGCGATTTCTTCGAGAATCTCGCTCATCAGCTTGAAGGTCTGGGCTTCGATCCCCTTGGTCAGGCTCACCAGCAGTTTGCCGCTCAAGCGTTCGGCATGGGGCGCCAGGACCGAACGCAGGGCGCTGGACGGCAAGGCGACGAAAAACAGGTCGCAGTCCTGCAAGGTGGCCTGCAAGTCAGTCACCGGTTCAACTTCAGGGCGGATCTTGATGCCCTTGAGGTAACGCGGGTTCTCGCGATTGACCCGGATGGCCTCGGCCTGCTCCGGGTCACGCATCCATTGGCGCACCGGGTGGCCGTTCTCGGCCAGCAGATTGGCCACGGCGGTACCGAAACTCCCGCCCCCCAGGACCGCAATCGGGCGCTGTTCAGTCATATGCAATCCGTTCATCCATACCAAGTGGCAATGCCGGGCATTATACGGAGCGGCCACACCGCGACCAGCCCCGACTACAATTACCGGCAGTTGTAGGAAGCTGACCATCAATTCCTAGGAAAATGCTGTCAACGTGAATGGAAAAGTCGCTCACCTCGGTTAACATGCCCGCCATCCTTTCCCTAATCAAAGGCTGTGTCGTGTCCGTTGGCCCCTCCCGTTCAGGCTCGTCGCTACTATTGGCGCTGTTCATCAGCCCGCCAGTGCTGGCCGACGACCTGTTTGTCGACAGCCAGCCCCTGCCCCAAGTGTTGACCGCTACGCGCCTGAAGCAATCGCCGGCGGCGGTCCCCGGCAGCATGACCGTGCTGGACAGCGAATTGATCAAGGCCAGCGGCGCCCGGGACATCAGCGAACTGCTGCGCCTGGTGCCAGGCATGATGGTCGGCAATATCAGCGGTAACCAGGCCGCCGTGAACTACCACGGCACCAACGCCACCGAAGCCCGGCGCATGCAGGTGCTGATCGATGGCCGTTCGGTGTATCGCGCCGGCCTGGCCACGGTGGACTGGAGCGATATTCCAGTGGCCATGGAGGACATCGAGCGGATCGAAGTTTTCCGCGGCCCCAACACCGTCAGCTACGGCGCCAATGCACTGATGGCGGTGGTCAATATCATCACCCGCGCGCCGGCCGACAGCCACGGCACCCGCCTGAAAATCACCCGGGGCCAGCGTGGCATCAGCGACTGGTACGCCAGCCAGGGCAGCGGTTGGGAGGGCGGTGACCTGCGGCTGTCACTGTCCGGCCAGGAAGACGACGGCTTTGACAGTAACCGCAACGGCGCCGATTACCGCGACAGTCGACGCTTGAACCGTTTCAACCTGTCTGTCAGCCAGACCCTGAACGAACAGCAGAGCATCGACTGGCAACTGAACGCCAAAGACGGGACCAATCAGCGGCCTTATACCTACCGCCCAGTGTTCGCCGGGATTACGGCTGCCGGGGATAACTCCGATGTCGTCGCCAAGGACTACGCCGGTTCGTTGCGCTGGAACCTGGACCTGAACCCCAACCACAGCCTTTATGTACAAGGCTCGGTCCAGCACTGGGATCGCCAGCAGACCTGGCGCGCCTGCGATGCCGAGGTCTCCTTCAGCCCGCAGTTGACCGATCTGTGGTTGCTCAACCCTAACTACGCCGAGAAGCTGGCGCGCAATATTCCCAGTTTCACCGGCACCGGTGCGCCGCCCGGCACCCCGCAGGAACAGGCGCTGGCCAATCAGGTGCTCGATCAATGGCGCAACGGCGCCTCGCAAACCTTGTGCGGCGATATCGACCAGAGCGCCCGCGAGTCGCGCTACGACCTGGAAATCCAGGACACCCTGAGCCTGTCCGACAGCCTGCGACTGGTCACCGGGGCAAACTACCGCTACGACCGGGCCGACTCCGAGACGTACTTCAACGGCACGCTGGACGACACCACCTGGCGGTTGTTCGGCCAGTTGGAGTGGCGGGCCAGCGAGCATTGGCTGGTACAGGGCGGCGCGATGTTCGAAGACACCCACCTGACCGGCAGTTCACTGACGCCGCGGGTGGCGGTCAACTACCTGATCACCCCCCGCCATGGCCTGCGGGCGGTGTACTCCGAGGCGGTGCGCTCGCCGGACATGTTCGAGAACAATGTCAATTGGAGTTATCAGGTCACCAACCTCAAGCCCACCGCCTTCGGCCAGAGCAGTGCCCGTTATTTTGTCCAGACCAGAGGGCCGGGGAACCTGGACCAGGAGCACATGCGCTCCCGGGAACTGGGCTACAACGGTTATTTCATGAACCTGGGGCTGACCGTCGATGTGAAGCTGTTCCATGACGAGATCACCGGCATGATCAGCGAACCCCTGCGCAACAATCAGTACATTGCCAGCAACGCCAATGAGTCACAGTTTTCCGGGGCCGAAACCCAGTTCGACTGGCGCATCAGCAGTGCCGACCGCCTGCGCCTGACCTATGCCTACGTCGATGCCCAGGCCAGCAACGCCCTCGACGAACAGCCGACCGCACGCAATAGCGGTTCGGCCGGCTGGCTGCGGGACTGGGGCCGAGGCTGGAACAGTGCGGTGTTCTATTATGGCGCCGACGACCTTAACGGCTATCGCTTTGAACGAATCGACACCCGCCTGGCCAAGCGCATTGCTTTGGGCAAGGCCAACCTGGAACTGGCGGGCATCCTGCAACAGCGCCTCGACAATCAGCCCACCACGTTTGTCGACAACCGCTACGACTCCCGTCATGTGCTGTATTTCACTGCGGAGCTGTCGTTCTAGATGTTCCGGGGTCGATCGCGCAAGACGCCCTTTCGTGGCCGCCTGCCGCTGGCGCTGTGCCTGGTGTTTGCCGGTTGGCTGGCAACGATCCAGGTCCGGGCGGCCGAGATTGTACTGACCGGCGTTCATAACAGCCCTGGGGTGCAGTCTTTCACTCAGGCCCTCAAGGCCCTGCGTCCCGAGGACGAGGTCAGGTTTACTCCGCTGGCCAGCCTGCCGGCACCTGGCAAACTACCGCACAATGTCCGCCTGGTCTTGCTTGACCTGCCCAGCCTCGACTGGCGCCTGCAGGAAACCCATGGGCCGGCCACCCTGGTATTGCGCATCAGCCGCCAACAAGCTCGGGACCGCCTGGGCGAGACAACCCCCGATCACCTGAGCCTGTTGTGGAGCGATCCGCCGCTGGCGCGGCAATTGCGCCTGATTCACGCAATCCTTCCGCAAATGCGCAGGGTCGGCGTGCTGTTTGACGGGCACAGCGAGTTCCTGCTCAAGGAAATCCGCCAGGCAGCAACCCCGTTGGGACTGGAAATCGTGAGTGAACGCTGGGACGACACCAGTGACAGCCGCCCTCTGCAGAAACTGCTGAGCCGCAGCGAAGTGTTGTTGGGGCTCGACGACCCCGATCTGTACAACCCCAAGACGGTAAAGAATCTGTTGCTCAGCAGCTACGCCCGGCAACGTGCGCTGATCGGGCCCAACGCCGCCTTCGTCAAGGCCGGCAGCCTGGCCAGCACCTACAGCGACCAGGAGGATTGGCTGGCAATTCTCGACGATTTGCTTGACCGCCCCGCCACCACCTGGCCCCGCACCCTGTATCCGGCCCGCTTCAAAGTCCTGAGCAACCAGCAGGTCGCCCGTTCACTGGGAATCGAGCCGATTGACGCCGAATCCGTCGCTGCACAGCTGGCCGAAGGAGAACCACGCCCATGACCTTGCGTCGCCGCTGGGACATCAATACCCGCACCCAGCTTATCGCCCTCGGCCCGGCCTTGCTGCTGACGGTGCTGTTGATCAGCTTCTTTACCTTCGTGCGAATCCAGGACCTGCGCCAGGAACTCAACCACACCGGGCAGTTGATCGCCAACCAACTGGCCCCAGCCACGGAATATGGGGTGATCTCGGGCAATAACGAGGTGCTGGAAAGCCTGCTCACCGCCACCCTGGCCACACCTCATGTGCGTTTCCTGGAGGTGCAGGACAGCTCGGACCGGGTAGTGGTGTATGTCGAACAGCCCGCGCAAAGCCGCAATCACTCCCAGCAAATCGAGGTATTCCAGGCGCCGGTTCGCCTGCAGCGCATTGCCTTGAACAATGATTTCCTGCAAGGCAACAGCACGACCATCGAGGCCCCCAGTGAGGATTACCTGGGCCGGGTGATCGTCGGCATGTCCAGTGACGCCTTCAGCCAGCGGCAGCAGGAAATCCTCCTCAAGGCCGCGATCCTGGCGCTGTTCGCCCTGCTGTTCACCTTTCTGGTGGCCCGTCGCCTGGCGTCCAACCTGTCCCGACCGATCCGCGACATCGGCAACGCAGTCATGGCGATCCAGCAGGGCGACTACGGCACGCCGCTACCCATCGTCGACGATGCCGAACTGGGCGCCTTGTCGCGGCATATCAACAATCTGGCCGACGGTCTCGAGCAAGCCAGTCGTGAACAGCACCAGGCCATGGCGCAGTTGATCAAAACCCGGGAAGAGGCGGAGAAGGCCAACAGCGCCAAGTCCGAGTTCCTGGCGATGATGAGCCATGAACTGCGCACCCCCATGAACGGTGTACTGGGCATGCTGCAACTGCTGGAAACCACCGACATGACGGAGGAGCAATTCGAGTACACGGCGCTGGCCAGCGAGTCCACTGAGCACCTGCTGAAGGTCATCAACGACATCCTCGACTTCTCGCGCATCGAACGCTCGGCCCTGGAGTTGGAACACATCCCGTTCAATCTGGCGGAGCTGGTTGCCAGTTGCGCCCAGTCGTTCCAGCACAGCGCCGCGCAACGCAAGTTGGGCCTGGACCTGCTGATCCCGGATGACATGCAGGCTTTGCAGGTGCAAGGCGATCCGACGCGGATCCGGCAGATCCTGGTCAACCTGATCGGCAATGCCCTGAAATTTACTGAGCAAGGCCGCGTCACCGTGCAATGCCAGTGGCAGGCGCTGGATCACGAACTCCTGTGGTTTACCTGCACAGTGCGCGACAGTGGCATCGGGATTGCGACCGAAAGCCTGGAGCGCATGTTCGATGCCTTCCAGCAGGCCGACAGTTCGATTTCCCGGCGCTACGGTGGCACCGGCCTGGGGCTGCCGATTGCCCGCACCCTGGCTGAGCGCATGGGGGGCACCTTGCGCGCCCAGAGCGAAGAAGGCCGCGGTTCGGTGTTCACCCTGGAAATCCCTTTGGCCCTGTCGCAAAAGGCACCGATAGCCCTGGCGCCAAGGCTTCCCGAGCACAGCGGCAGTGGTAACGGTCATGGCGAAGGTCGCAATGTGCTGCTGGTGGAAGACAACCCGGTGAACCAGACCGTGATCGAAGCCATGTTGCGCAGCCTGGGGTTCACCGTCAGCATCGCCGCCGACGGTGCCCAGGCCATCCGCAGTGCCGAAAGTCTGATTTTCGAGGCGATTCTGATGGATTGCCGGCTGCCCATCATCGATGGCTACGAAGCCACGCGACAGATCCGCCAGTTACCCGGCTGCGCCGAGGTGCCCATCATCGCCCTGACGGCCAATGCGCTGCAGGGCGACCGCGAAGCCTGCCTCGCGGCGGGCATGAACGATTACCTGGCCAAACCGTTCAAAAGAGTTGATCTGCAGCAGATTCTGCAGCGCTGGGTGCGTTAGTGCAGGCGTTTAGACCATCTGCGACTGGCGTGAAAGGCGAAAGTGCGGCAGTCTTAAGCACCCGAACAAGTCCCGATTGGGGCTTGAATAAAAATTTCAGTGCACAGGTGTACATTCATTTCCCGTGTGCTGTGACTTTCACTACAACGCAATAGTCTATGAGTAGGCTGTCGATTCGAGGCATGAACGCTTCGATCGGCCGGGAAGATTTGCCCCACCCTGCCGCATGGGACTATTGAGGAGCTCGCATGACCAAACAAAACGCCTTTACTCGGGAAGACCTGCTGCGCTGCAGTCGCGGTGAGCTGTTCGGCCCAGGTAACGCGCAACTGCCCGCCCCGAACATGCTGATGGTGGATCGCATCACCCATATCAGCGAAGAGGGTGGCAAGTACGGCAAAGGTGAATTGGTCGCCGAGCTGGACATCACTCCTGACCTGTGGTTTTTCGCCTGCCACTTCGAAGGTGATCCGGTGATGCCGGGCTGCCTGGGCCTGGATGCCATGTGGCAATTGGTCGGTTTCTTCCTCGGCTGGCAAGGCCTGCCGGGTCGCGGTCGCGCCCTGGGTTCGGGCGAAGTGAAGTTCTTCGGTCAGGTTCTGCCGAGCGCGAAGAAGATTACCTATAACATTCATATCAAACGCGTCCTCAAGGGCAAGCTGAACATGGCCATTGCCGATGGTTCAGTGGCTGTGGATGGTCGCGAGATCTACACCGCCGAAGGCCTTCGGGTCGGCGTTTTCACCTCCACTGACAACTTCTAAGGGTTATCCGCATGCGCCGCGTCGTTATCACTGGTCTGGGCATCGTTTCGTGCCTGGGCAATGACAAAGAGACCGTCTCCGCTAACCTGCGTGCAAGTCGCCCTGGCATCCGGTTCAATCCGGAATATGCCGAAATGGGTCTGCGTAGCCAGGTTTCCGGCTCCATTGACCTTCCCCTCGAAGAGCTGATCGATCGCAAGATCTACCGTTTCGTCGGCCATGCGGCGGCTTACGCCTACCTGGCCATGAAGGACGCCATCGCTGACTCCGGCCTGACCGAAGAGCAGGTGTCCAACCCGCGCACCGGCCTGATCGCCGGTTCCGGTGGTGCCTCGACCTTGAACCAGATGGAAGCGCTGGACATCCTGCGCGAAAAAGGCGTCAAGCGCGTTGGCCCCTACCGCGTCACGCGGACCATGAGCAGCACCGTTTCCGCCTGCCTGGCCACCCCCTTCAAGATCAAGGGCCTGAACTACTCCATCGCCTCTGCCTGCGCCACCAGTGCACACTGCATCGGTACCGCCATGGAACAGATCCAGATGGGCAAGCAGGACATCGTGTTCGCCGGCGGCGGCGAAGAAGAACACTGGAGCCAGTCGTTCCTGTTCGACGCCATGGGCGCCCTGTCCAGCAAGCGCAACGACACCCCGGAAAAAGCCTCCCGTGCCTACGATGCCGACCGTGACGGCTTTGTCATTGCTGGCGGCGGCGGCATGGTGGTGGTCGAGGAGCTGGAACACGCTCTGGCCCGTGGCGCAAAAATCTACGCGGAAATCGTCGGCTACGGCGCTACGTCCGACGGCTACGACATGGTTGCCCCAAGCGGCGAAGGTGCCATCCGCTGCATGCAGATGGCCATGTCCACCGTTGACACGCCCATCGACTACCTGAACACCCACGGCACTTCGACTCCGGTCGGCGACGTCGCGGAAATGAAAGGCGTGCGCGAAGTGTTCGGTGCCAACGCCCCGGCCATCAGCTCCACCAAGAGCCTGTCGGGTCACTCCCTGGGCGCCGCCGGCGTTCACGAAGCGATCTACTGCATGCTGATGATGGAAGGCAACTTCATCGCCGGTTCGGCCAACATCGACGAGCTGGACCCGGAAGTGGCCGACCTGCCGATCCTGACCAAGACTCGCGAAGACGCCAAAATCGACACCGTAATGAGCAACAGCTTTGGCTTCGGCGGCACCAACGCCACGCTGGTATTGAAGCGCTGGCAGGGCGCGTAGGAGCTGCCGCAGGCTGCGATCTTTTAAAGCAAAAGATCGCAGGCTTGGCCAGCGCCTACCATCAATAAAAAACGCCCCGACTGGTTCGGGGCGTTTTTTTGCCTGGCAAATATACCTGAGTTCAATGTGGGAGCGGGCTTGCTCGCTCCCACATGAGGCCTTCAGTGGATGGAGTTCAGCGCACGACAAACCGCTGCTGCGCCAGCAGTCGATCGCCCTGGAACACCATGAACCGCCACTCCCCCGGCACCACTTCGTGGCTCTCGGTGAATTCGTAGGCCATCACATCCTGAGGCGCGCCGGGCACCAGTTTCTGGGTGACTTCGAATTTATCGTGGCGCACGCCATCGGGGGTGCGAATGCCGGGGGTGAAATACAACAGGGTCAATGGCTGGTCGTCAGCCACCTTGTCCGCCAAGCGGTAGCGCAGACCGAACTTGGTGCCGAGCTTGGCCGGTACACTTTCAGTCTGGCGGATCTGCTCGTTGCTGCGGCGCAGAACCCGCTCCCCCGATTGCAGTTCGGCTTGAGGCCCTTCGAAGATACCGTACTCCACCGGGCCTTCGACACGGACTTCTGCCTGGGCCAGGCCGCAGACCGACAACAGCGCGACCAGTGCGCTTGAACGGGTGAGGTGCATAGTGCGCTCCTTGATTGTGATGAGCGCGAGGGTATGACGCGGGGGTGACAGGCTGATGACAAACCCTGCACACCAATACGCTCCCGCTCGATTCTGTAGGAGCTGGCGAAGGCTCGGGCCGCGTTCGGACGATCTTTTGATCTTTCCCTTGAGACTCAATTGGCTGGGGAAAGATCGCAGCCTCGTTGCACTCGACAGCTCCTACAGCCACAAAAGCAGACTTAGCGGGCGACTGAACGAGGCAATACCGCTAGGAAATTATCCCGCGCCACCTTCCTGGCCACCTCTTCCGGCAATGCATCCAGGAACGGATCGAAGCTGCGCAATTCCTTACCGACCTTGTCGAAACGCCCCACTACATCCGACCCCAACATGAAGCGTTCCGGAAAACGCTCCACCAGCTTGATCCACGCCTCGCGGGGTTTGCCCGCCTCGTCCAGCAAGTACGGCGTGAGCACGCTCCAGGACAGGTCTATGTACAGGTTCGGATAGGTCTCCAGCATCCGGGTCAGTGTCGGCAACAGAAAATCCAGCCGCGTCTGGTGACGATGGATCTCCATGCTGGTGCCGGCATGGGCCCAAATAAACCGCGTGTGGGGATGGTTGCGCAGTGGCTCTTCAATTTCCGGCAAATACAGCGCGTTTTTCTCACGCTTGGAGGTGATGTTGGAATGCAGCATCACCGGCAGGTCGTTCTCCGCCGCCAGGTGATAGATCCGCGTCATGGCCTCGTTGTTGGCCCGCGGGGTGTCCCCCGACGTCAGTGCCGTCAGGTCGTCATGGCGGGTGAACACCTCACCAATGCCTTGCCACAAACCCGGATACAGATCGAGCATGCGCTGGATATGCATGGCGGAGTTCTTGTCGTTGGGGTTGAAGCCGGACAAAAAAGGATGAAAGTGCTGGCGTTGTTCAGCGGTCAACTTGCTCACCGCCGCCGCGACAATCACATCGGTGGCGCTGTACCAATAGGCGTCCGCATCGTCACCGGCGTAGTAACGCGGGCGCTTGGGCTCATCCTCATGCCATTTCTTGGCCACCGGTATGCCTGAAATCATCACATGCTCGATGCGATTGTCGGCCATGGCCTTCAATAACTCGGGCATGCCGGCAGTTTCCTGAAAGAAGTCGACGTAATGCAGGTGCGCATCGCTGTAGGCATATTCGCGGGCCATGACGCCGCTGCTCGAAACGACCAGCAGCCAGGCGAAGATCAGACGGGTCAAGGGCACGGGTGGACTCCAGAAGATTATGAACAGGATAGACCCCGACCGTCGCGTCCGGGTTCACGGCGCATGTGCCGCCAGTTGTCACGGCGGGTTATGCTTTGCCCCTCCGTTGCTCAACCTGGAAGACATCATGATCACGCCCCTGACCATTCGCCCGCGCGCAGAAGATGTGGAAGGCCAGCCGATTCTTCGTCCGCTGCCGTCCGCCAAGTGTCGCAGCGTCGGACCGTTCGTGTTTTTCGACCACATGCTGAAAACCTCCTACAAAGCCGGTCAAGGCATGAACATTCGTCAGCATCCCCACATCGGGCTGTCCACCCTCACCTACCTGTTCGAAGGGAAACTCCAGCACAAGGACAGCCTCGGCTCCGATCAAGTGGTGGACGCTGGGGATGTCAGCTGGATGACTGCGGGCAGCGCCATCGCCCATGTCGAGCGCACGCCCGAATCACTGCTGGGCCGCGATTTCGTCATGCACGGCTTGCAAGTCTGGCTGGCCTCGCCCAAATCCCACGAACAGGGGCCTGGGCACTACAGCCATCATCCGGCGCACACCCTGCCGGTCAGCGATAACCTGGGGGTAAAGATCCGGATGATCGCCGGGGCGGGTTTTTGCCTGGAATCGCCAGTCCCGACACTCTCTCCGACCCTGTACGCGGAGCTGAACCTGCAAACCGCGACGACCCTGCTGATTCCCACCGAGCATGAAGAGCGGGCACTGTATGTGCTCAGCGGTGAGGCGCAACTGGACGGTGAACCACTGGAACCCCACTCGTTGGTGGTGCTCCCGGCCGGGGAGCAAATGACGCTGTTCGCCGACAGCGACTGCCATGCGGTGTTGTTCGGCGGTGCGCCACTGGATGGGCCACGTCGGATCAACTGGAATTTCGTCTCCAGCGATCCGGCGCGAATAGATGAAGCCCGCCAACGCTGGGCGGCCGGGGACTGGCCGAGCGTGCCGGGGGAAAGCGAGCGGATCGAGTTGCCCTGAATTCAAGAATGTCTGGGCTGGCCCATTCGCGAGCAAGCCCGCTCCCACAATCGATCGCGTCGTCTACAGATGCTGTGTTCGCCAGAGATTAAATGTGGGAGCGGGCTTGCTCGCGAATGGGCCAGCCCAGAGAACAGGAAAATCAGATCCCCACCGATCTCAACCCCTTAGCACTTCATCCAGCAAATTATGCATCGACCTGAAAGCCCGTGCGGCAACCTTGGCGTCGTACATCATCTTGCCCGGAACATTGGCCTGCGGATCGGTAAACGAATGCACCGCGCCACCATAGCTCAGCAGTTGCCAATCCACCCCGGCGGCATTCATTTCGTCTTCGAAGGCCGGCAGTTGCTCCTTGGGCACCAAGGGGTCCGAGGCACCATGCATGACCAGCACCGCCCCCTTGATGTTCTGCGCATCCGCAGGATTGGGTGTATCCAGGGTGCCATGGAACGAAATAGCGGCCTTCAACGGTGCGCCTGTGCGCGCCAGCTCCAGGGAGCAGCAGCCGCCGAAGCAGAAACCGAACGTGGCCAGTCTCGACGCATCGACCTGCGCCTCACCCTGACTTTGCAGTTGCTCGAATGCCGCCTGCATGCGCTTGCGCAACAAGGCACGATCATTCTTGAGCGGCATCATCGCAGCCCCGGCTTCATCGGCATTGGTCGGGCGCACGTCCTGGCCGTAAAGATCGGCGATCAACACAACATAGCCGTTGGCCGCCACCGACTTGGCGATTTCCTCGGCCCCCGCCCCTACGCCCATCCAATTGGGCGCCATCAGCAAACCTGGGCGCGAGCCCTGTTGGCTAACGTCGAAGGCCAGGCGGCCCTCATAGGTTTGACCATCGATCTGATACACCAGCGAACGAACCGTAACCTGACTCATGACGGACTCCTCTTGAAACGGAACACCAGAAATGAAAAAAACCCGCCGAAGCGGGTTTTTCCTGCACTTGATTAAGCTGACAGTTCAACCAACAGCTTGTTCAGGCGGCGTACGTAGGCCGCCGGGTCCTTCAGGCTGTCACCCGCCGCCAGGGCGGCTTGATCGAACAGGATGTGCGACAGGTCGCCGAAACGCTCTTCGCTCTGCTCATTGTCGAGCTTATCCACCAGCGGGTGGGCCGGGTTGAATTCGAAGATCGGCTTGGAGTCCGGGACTTTCTGGCCGCTGGCTTCAAGGATCTGGCGCATCTGCAGGCCCAGGTCCTGTTCACCGATGGCCAGGATCGCCGGGGAGTCCGTCAGGCGGTGAGAAACCCGCACTTCGCTGACGGCATCACCCAGGGCCGTCTTGATCCGCTCAACCAGGCCTTCCTTGCTCTTGGCGACTTCTTCGGCAGCTTTCTTGTCTTCTTCCGAATCCAGGTTGCCCAAGTCCAGATCACCACGGGCCACGTCGACAAAGCTCTTGCCGTCGAACTCGCTGAGGTAGCTCATCAGCCATTCGTCGATGCGGTCGGTCAGCAGCAGCACTTCGATGCCTTTCTTGCGGAAGACTTCCAGGTGCGGACTGTTCTTGACCTGTGCATACGTTTCACCGGTCAGGTAGTAGATCTTGTCCTGGCCTTCCTTGGCGCGGGCCAGGTAGTCGGCCAGGCCAACGATCTGTTCGCCATCGTCACCCTGTGTGGAAGCAAAGCGCAGCAGGCCAGCGATTTTTTCTTTGTTGGCGAAGTCCTCGGCAGGGCCTTCTTTCATCACCTGGCCGAAGTTCTTCCAGAAGCCCTTGTACTGCTCGGGCTCGTTTTTCGCCAGTTTCTCCAGCATGTCCAGGACACGCTTGGTCAGCGCCGACTTCATGGAGTCGATGATCGGGTCTTTCTGCAGGATTTCCCGCGAGACGTTCAGGGACAGGTCATTGGAATCCACCACGCCCTTGATGAAGCGCAGGTACAGCGGCAGGAACGATTCGGCCTGGTCCATCACGAACACACGCTGCACGTACAGCTTCAGGCCGCGTGGAGCTTCGCGCTGGTACAAGTCAAATGGCGCACGGGCCGGCACGTACAACAGCGAGTTGTACTCCAGCTTGCCTTCGACCTTGTTGTGGCTCCAGCTCAGCGGATTCTCGTAATCGTGGGCAATGTGCTTGTAGAACTCCTGGTATTCCTCGTCTTTCACTTCAGTACGTGGACGGGTCCACAGGGCACTGGCGCGGTTGACGGTTTCCCATTCCACTTCCGGTTTTTCCTCGCCTTCGGCCGCGGTCACTTCCTTCGGCAGCTCGATCGGCAAAGCGATATGGTCGGAGTACTTCTTGATGATGTTGCGCAGACGCCAGCCATCGGCGAATTCATCTTCACCCGACTTGAGGTGCAAGACGATGCGGGTACCGCGATCAGCCTTGTCGACGGTGGCGACTTCAAACTCGCCCTCGCCCTTGGACGACCAATGCACGCCTTCGCTCGCAGCGAGGCCGGCACGGCGGCTGAATACTTCAACCTGCTCAGCGACGATGAACGCGGAATAGAAACCGACACCGAACTGGCCGATGAGGTGGGAGTCTTTTTTCTGGTCGCCGGAGAGGTTCTTCATGAAATCGGCGGTGCCGGACTTGGCGATGGTGCCCAGGTGAGTGATCACCTCTTCGCGGCTCATGCCGATGCCGTTGTCTTCGAGGGTGACGGTCTTGGCGTCCTTGTCGAAGCTCACGCGGATTTTCAGTTCGGCGCCGCCTTCCAGCAACTCTGGCTTGGACAGGGCTTCGAAACGTAATTTGTCGACAGCGTCAGAGGCGTTCGAAATCAGCTCGCGAAGGAAAATTTCCTTATTCGAATACAGCGAGTGAATCATCAGGTGCAGCAGTTGCTTCACCTCGGTCTGGAAGCCCAGGGTTTCCTTTTGAGTTTCCACGCTCATGGTCATCAAACTCCAAGTGGATGGTGGTGTCCGCCTCGCTGAGATTGGCGGCGGGATGTCCTCAAGGTGGGGGCAACGCTGATGATTTCAAGGGCAATGCTTTTTTGAAGACTCCTGAATCTTGAAATGCGCCCGGGCGGTGGCAATGGGCTGGGCCTCGGCGTCCTGCCAGGCGGTGATCGCCACATTGGCTACCCGGCGCCCCTGGCGCCAGACCTGGCATCGGGCATACGTGTCGCGAAACTGCCCGGCGCGCAGGTAATCCAGGGAGAAATCGATGATTTTCGGCACGCCCGTCGCGCGGGTGGCAATCAGCAGATACACCGCCGCCGACAACTCCATGAAACCGGCGATAACGCCACCGTGGATGGCCGGCAATAAAGGGTTACCAATGTTGTCCTTGTTGGCCGGCAGGCGAAACAGCAGCTCCTCACCCTGACGCGAGCATTCGACGCCGATCAGCCGCGCATAGGGGATCGAGGCCAGTAGCAGCGCGTAGTCACCCCGCTCGCAGGCGTTGCGCAGTTGTTCCTGAGTGATATCGGTCATGGCGTGTCCACGGCAGTCAGCGGGCCGGTTCTTCTGATTCCCCTGGCGTGCGGGCCCAGGCGCATGAAGGTGCCCACCACATGGGCGATGGGTTGCTCAGGGTCGTCCTGATAGGCAAAACCACGGCTGAAGATCACGTCCTGAGTGACCCGATAGCATTGGGCGAAACCATAGATATCCTTGTTCGGCTCAGCGGCGTGCATGTAGTCGATGCGCAGGTCCAGGGTCGGACAGACCTCGAACTGCGGCAACACGCACAACGTCGACATGCCGCACGCCGTGTCCATCAACGAGGTCAACGCGCCACCATGGATGATGCCCGTGAGGGGGTTGCCGACGATCTGGGGGCTGTAAGGCAGGATCACGGTCAGCCCTTGGCGACTGGCGCTGTGCAACTTCAAGCCCAATACCTGGCAATGCCGCAGCGCGGACAAAAAACGTGTCGCACGCTCAAAAACGGAGTCTTCAGCCATTGAATCAACGCCTTTATGAGTGAGTAGACGCGATAACTGGCACGCCCTATAAAGTTCCGTTTCCATGCAAAGTTATATATCTGTAGCAAAAGAGGAACTTAATCCAAAGGACGGCGTTCAAAAGGCCAGTAGTTATTTCCATAAGGAGAAACACCCCATGCGTAAGACTTTAGCTATTGCCTTGATGTTGGCCGCCTCCCTCGGTCTCGCTGCCTGCGATAAAAAATCCGAGGACAAAGCTCAAGATGCCGCCGAACACTCTGAGCAAGCTCAGGAAAAAATGAACGAAGCACAGGATAAAGTGAACGACGCAGCGAAAGAAAACGCCGAAGCCGCCAAAGATCAGGCCGAATCGAACGAAGCTGCTACACAGGAACAAGCACCTGCAACAGCGCCCGCCACTGCACCGGCCACCAACTAATACGGTTTGAGCTTAAAAGAAACCCGCCTGGTGCGGGTTTTCTTTTGTCTGCCATTTGATAGTGACTGCTCTGTCACGCCAGGTCCTTGCCTGCATCAGGCAATGGCGCTTCGGTGGGGGTGTAAACCATGACCTGCAGCACATCGGAATGAAACTCCCGGCGATACAGCACCAACACCACTCCTGCACTCATCAACATGAATAACCAGGGGCTGACGAACCACGCCAACATGGTCATGCCGAAATAATAAGCGCGCAGGCCAAAATTGAACTGGTTGGCCGCCATGGAGATCACCCGCGCCGCCCTGAGCGCGAAGGCCTTGCGCTCCTGCGCCGATACATGGCGCTCGCCGATCATCGGAGCCGATCCCACCAGAACCGCCGCAAAGTTGTATTGGCGCATGCACCAACTGAAGGTGAAGAAGGCATACACAAACACCAGCGCCAGGCACAGCAACTTGGCCTCCGACATGCCCTGGGATGCCTGCTGCACCATCGGCAAGTCCGCCAGCAACGACACCGCACGGTCGGACGCCCCGAGCACCGTCAGGATGCCTGCCAGGATGATCAGCGTGCTGGAGGCGAAGAATGACGCGTTGCGCTCCAGATTGCCGATCACGCTGGCGTCGGCGATACGGTTTTCGCGCAGCAACATGCGGCGCATCCAGTCTTCGCGATACAAGTGCATGACGCTGGCCAGACAGGCCGTATCGCGGGCTTTCAACGAGGCATAACGGGTGTAGCCGCCCCAGCAGACGACGAACCAGACAGCGGCCAGAAGATGGATCAGATTGGCTTGGATGAATGACATTCGATTTCCTGTATGACGACAAACATAAGCTCAAGCAATACTCGCAGTGCCCCTGTGGGAGCGGGCTTGCTCGCGAATGCGGGGTTTCAGCTAGTCACTATGTCGCCTGACACACCGCATTCGCGAGCAAGCCCGCTCCCACAGGTCCTGCAAGACAATGCTTCGACGTTAGTCCAAGGAAAAAGACACTGCACCGGCGCCATAAAAAATGCCCCGTATCGATGGATACGGGGCATTTGTTTTTCTACCGGCGGCCTCGCTTGTGGCTGGCCGCGGCCACCTAGGCCAAGGCTTCGCTGCGCTTGCCCAGCAGACGATCGCACACCAGCGCAACCGCCAGGGTCATCACCGACGGAACGAGCCAGGCCAGGCCCTGCTCGCTCAATGGCAGGTGGGCCATTTGCGTCGGCATCCAATCCGCCAGTCCGGCGCCTTTGAGCGCATCGATCAGGCCAAACAGGAACGACACCAGCATGACCGGGCCGACAATGCGCCCCTGCTCATGCCAAAAGTCCTTGCAGAAGCTCAAGGCCACCAAGGCAATGCACGGTGGGTAAATCGCGGTCAGGACCGGGATCGAGAAAGCGATCAGCTTGGTCAGTCCGAGGTTCGACACCAGCAGCGAAAACGCCGCCAGGATGACCACCAGTGTTTTGTACGACAGCGGCAAGACACGGCTGAAGTACTCGGCACAGGCGCACGTCAGGCCCACTGCAGTGACCAGGCAGGCCAGGGAAATCAGCACCGCCAGGAAACCGCTGCCCAGGCTGCCGAACGTGTGTTGCACATAGGCATGCAGCACCGCCGCGCCGTTGCTCGCGCCCGCGGCCACTTCATGGCTGCCAGAACCCAGGCGGAACAGACTGACATAGACCAGCGCCAGGCCAACCCCGGCGATCAGCCCGGCGATGATGGCGTAGCGGGTGATCAAGGCGGGCGATTCAACGCCCCGGGAACGGATCGCATTGACGATGACGATGCCAAACACCAATGCGCCCAAGGTATCCATGGTCAGGTAACCATTGATGAAGCCTTGGGAGAACGGCGCCGCGACGTATTCAGGTGTCGCCACGCCGATATCGCCGGCGGGCAAGGCAAACGCGGCAATGCCCAGTACGGCCAGAGCGATGATTTTCAGCGGTGCGAGGAATCGCCCGACGGTGTCCAGCAAGCGGCCCGGATAGAGCGAGATGAAGAACACCAACAGGAAATACACCGCGCTGTAGAGAAACAACGCCAGCGGGCTTTCACCGGTCAACGGCGCCAACCCGACTTCGAACGAGACGGTGGCGGTACGAGGCGTGGCGAACAGCGGCCCGACGGCCAGGTAGCACACGGCCGCCAACAGGCCACCGGCAACCTTGCCGATAGGACTGCTCAAGGCATCCATCGCCCCACCGACCTTGGCCAGCGCAACGACGGTGATGACCGGTAGCCCGACCGCCGTGACCAGGAAGCCCAACGCAGCCATCCAGACATGGGGCCCGGACTGCAAACCGACGATGGGCGGGAAGATGATGTTGCCGGCCCCAACGAACAGGGCAAATGTCATGAAACCAAGCGCCAGGATGTCCTGGCCTTTCAACACTTTCATTTTAAGGAAACCACACTGCTGAATCGGAATTTAGAGAGGGATTTCCCTTGAGGGTGGAGGGAAATGCTGCCGATCCGTATAAGACCAACCCGTTTAGCGCACCGCTTCCTTGTGGGCAGCGGTCGCAAAAATGGCGGCTAGCCTAACGAATTAGTGTGAATAACGCACTGTTAGGGGGCAAACTATCCGATGCACGACGTTTTCGTGTCGCGTTTACGTATCTTTTTTACCTTGCAGATCAAAAGATCGCAGCCTTTGGCAGCTCCTACATGGGATTGCATTCCAACCGTAGGAGCTGCCGAAGGCTGCGATCTTTTGATTTTCAGAAACGACAAAGGCCACCCGAAGGTGGCCTTTGTTGCTGGAACAAAAAGTCAGCCGAAGCTTACTTCTTCATTTCCCAGCCAGTCAGCTCGGCCAGGGCCTTGCCGATGTCTGCCAGCGAACGCACGGTTTTCACGCCTGCGTCTTGCAGAGCGGCGAATTTCTCGTCCGCAGTGCCTTTGCCGCCAGAGATGATTGCGCCAGCATGGCCCATGCGCTTGCCCGGAGGAGCAGTCACACCTGCGATGTAGGAAACAACCGGCTTGGTCACGTTAGCCTTGATGTAGGCAGCCGCTTCTTCTTCAGCCGAACCGCCGATCTCACCGATCATGACGATCGCTTCGGTCTTCGGGTCTTCCTGGAACAGCTTCAGGATGTCGATGAAGTTGGAGCCTGGGATCGGGTCACCGCCGATGCCGACGCAAGTCGACTGACCGAAACCGGCGTCAGTGGTCTGCTTGACGGCTTCGTAAGTCAGGGTGCCGGAACGGGAAACGATACCGACCTTGCCTGGCAAGTGAATGTGACCTGGCATGATGCCGATCTTGCATTCGCCTGGAGTGATCACGCCTGGGCAGTTAGGGCCGATCAGGGTGATACCCAGCTCGTCGCACTTGACCTTGGCTTCCAGCATGTCGATGGTCGGGATGCCTTCGGTGATGCAGACGATCAGCTTGATGCCGCCGAACGCTGCTTCAAGGATGGAATCCTTGCAGAAAGGCGCTGGAACGTAGATCACGCTGGCGGTGGCGCCAGTGGCAGCAACAGCGTCTTTGACAGTGTTGAAGACAGGCAGGCCCAGGTGCTCGGTGCCGCCTTTGCCCGGTGTTACGCCGCCAACCATCTTGGTGCCGTATTCCAGAGCTTGCTGGGTGTGGAAACTACCTTGCGAACCGGTAATACCCTGGCAGATAACCTTGGTGTCTTTATTGATCAGGACGCTCATTATTTGCCCTCCGCAGCTTTAACAACTTGTTGAGCAGCGTCGGTCAGGCTGGTAGCAGCGATGATGTTCAAACCGCTTTCTGCCAGTACTTTAGCGCCCAGCTCAGCGTTGTTGCCTTCGAGGCGAACAACAACCGGGATTTTCACGCCGACTTCTTTCACGGCGCCGATGATGCCTTCGGCAATCATGTCGCAACGAACGATGCCGCCGAAGATGTTGACCAGTACTGCAGCGACGTTAGTGTCGGACAGGATGATCTTGAACGCTTCGGTTACGCGTTCCTTGGTAGCACCACCACCCACGTCGAGGAAGTTGGCTGGTTTGCCGCCATGCAGGTTGACGATGTCCATGGTACCCATGGCCAGGCCAGCACCGTTGACCATGCAGCCGATGTTGCCTTCCAGGGCCACGTAGTTCAGTTCGAACTTGGCAGCGTGCGCTTCGCGCGGATCGTCTTGCGACGGATCGTGGAAAGTCTTCAGCTTAGGCTGACGGTACATGGCGTTGGCGTCGATGTTGATCTTGGCATCGAGGCAGTGCAGATCGCCATCGGCCTTGATCACCAGCGGGTTCACTTCCAGCAGCGCCAGGTCGTGGTCCTGGAACAGCTTGGCCAGGCCTACGAAGATCTTGGCGAACTGAGTGACCTGCTTGCCTTCCAGGCCCAGCTGGAATGCCAGCTCGCGCCCCTGGAATGGCTGGGCGCCAACCAGTGGATCGATGGTGGCCTTGAGGATTTTCTCAGGGGTATCGTGAGCGATTTTCTCGATGTCCACGCCACCTTCGGTGGAAGCCATGAACACGATACGGCGGCTCGAACGGTCAACGACAGCGCCCAGGTACAGCTCTTTAGCGATATCAGTGCACGATTCAACCAGGATCTTGGTGACTGGCTGACCGTTGGCGTCAGTCTGGTAGGTCACCAGACGCTTGCCCAGCCACTGCTGTGCGAAGGCTTTGGCGTCTTCTTTGCTGCGAACCAGCTTGACGCCGCCCGCTTTACCGCGACCACCGGCGTGAACCTGGGCTTTGACCACCCATTCGCTGCCGCCGATTTTGTCGCAAGCTTCTGCTGCCGCTTCCGGGGTGTCTACCGCGTAGCCGGTGGATACTGGCAGGCCGTACTCAGCGAACAGCTGCTTACCCTGATACTCGTGAAGATTCATGCTTATTACCGTCTTCGTTAGGTACTGCGCATTCGGTGCTGCACCGTTATGGTGCCGCACCACCTGTGACTGCTGCTTGCGTAGCGTTCCAGATAACCGGTGCCACTACGCAAGGCTGCGTCCAGCGGATATTCCGCGGTGAGTCTTGCTCGCAAGGCTCACGACGGGCCATACCGCCGTGGTTTCTTATTGTCTATTAACGCTTTTTGCGGTTGGCCACGTGGATGGCGCCGCCATTTACGGCCAGAGCCGCTTCGTGCAAGGCTTCGGACAGGGTCGGATGGGAGAAGACCATCATGCCCAGATCTTCAGCGCTGGTGCCGAATTCCATACCGATCGCGCCTTGCTGTACCAGCTCGGCAGCGCTTGGGCCAATGACGTGAACGCCCAATACGCGATCTGTCTTGGCATCGGCGATAACTTTCACGAAACCACCGGTATCGTTGGCTGCCATGGCACGGCCACTGGCGGCGAACGGGAAGGTGCCGACGTTAACTTCAACGCCCTCGGCTTTCAAGGCCTGCTCGGTTTTACCGACCCATGCGATTTCCGGGTGGGTGTAGATAACCGACGGGATCAGGTCGTAGTTGATCTGGGCTTTGTGGCCCTTGATGCGCTCAACGACCATGATGCCTTCTTCGGACGCCTTGTGCGCCAGCATCATGCCGCGTACCACGTCACCGATGGCGAAGACGCCCGGTACGTCGGTTGCGCACTGATCATCGACCGCGATGAAGCCGCGCTCGTCGAGGGTCACACCGCAATCGGCAGCCAGCAGGTCGGTGGTCACTGGGCGACGGCCAACCGCAACGATCAGTTTGTCGAAGGTGATGGTCTGCTCGCCGTTGGCGTCGGTGTAGTTCACCACGACTTCTTCGCCGTTGACCTTGGAACCGGTCACACGAGCGCCCAGCTTGATGTCCAGACCCTGTTTGGTCAGGGTTTTCAGCGCTTCCTTGGAAACCGCGGTGTCGGCGGCCATCAGGAAGGTGTCCAGTGCTTCCAGGACGGTCACTTGCGCGCCCAGGCGCGACCATACCGAACCCAGCTCCAGGCCGATCACGCCAGCGCCGATCACGCCCAGACGTTTTGGCACGGATTGGAATTCCAGAGCGCCAGTGGAATCGACGATCACGTTCTGGTCGACCGGAGCCGGCGGAATGTCGATCGGACGCGAGCCAGGTGCCAGGATGACGTTCTCGGCTTCGATCACTTCAACCGAGCCATCAGGCTTGGTCACTTCGACTTTCTTGCCCATCAGCAGCTTGCCGTGGCCCTGGATCGAGGTCACACCGTTGGCCTTGAACAGCGTGGCAACACCGGAGGTCAGGCCTTTGACGATATTGGCTTTGCGGCCAACCATCGCAGGCACGTCAATGGTGACGCTTTCGCGGTTGACACCGCCAATGCCGTGAATGGCCAGGCCATCCTGCGCTTCATGGAACTTCCAGGAGCTGTCCAGCAGCGCCTTGGATGGAATGCAACCGACGTTCAGGCAAGTACCGCCGAGGGCCAGTTTGCCCTCCTTGTCGGTGTATTTCTCGATGCAGGCAGTGGTGAGGCCCAGTTGCGCTGCCTTGATGGCCGCTACGTAGCCGCCAGGGCCCGCACCAATCACTACCACGTCGAATTTCTGAGTCATAAAAGATTCCTTTTAGCTGCAAGCTACAAGCCGCAAGCTGCAAGTTGAAAGCCCGCACAGCTCACCTGAGCGTGTGGCTTGTCACTTGCAGTTTGCAGCTGCTTTTTAAATATCCAGGAGCAGACGAGCCGGATCTTCAAGCAGGTTCTTGATGGTAACCAGGAAAGTCACGGCTTCTTTACCGTCGATCAGGCGGTGATCGTAAGACAATGCCAGATACATCATAGGACGAATCACGACCTGACCATTGATCGCCATCGGACGTTGCAGGATGTTGTGCATGCCCAGGATCGCCGCTTGTGGCGGGTTGACGATCGGGGTCGACATCATCGAACCGAATGTACCACCGTTGGTGATGGTGAACGTACCGCCGGTCATCTCTTCGATGGACAGCTTGCCGTCACGGGCCTTCTTGCCGAAGGTGGCGATGCCGCCTTCGATTTCAGCCAGGCTCATCAGTTCGGCGTTACGCAGGACCGGAACCACCAGGCCACGGTCGCTGGAGACCGCGACACCGATGTCGGCGTAACCGTGGTAAACGATGTCGGAACCGTCGATCGACGCGTTGACGGCTGGGAAGCGCTTGAGTGCTTCAGTGGCAGCCTTGACGAAGAACGACATGAAGCCCAGGCGTACGCCGTTGTGGCTCTTCTCGAACAGGTCCTTGTACTTCGAACGCAGGGCCATGACTTCGGTCATGTCGACTTCGTTGAAAGTGGTCAGCATCGCCATGTTCGACTGGGCTTCAACCAGACGCTCGGCAACCTTGGCGCGCAGGCGGGTCATCGGAACGCGTTTTTCAACGCGATCACCGGCAGCGAACACCGGAGCGGCAGCGGCAGGTGCGGCAGCCTTGGCGGGCGCAGCGGCCGGCGCGGCTTTCTTGGCGGCAACGGCTGCAACCACGTCTTCCTTGGTCACACGACCACCCTTGCCGGTGCCGGCAACGGAAGCGATGTTGATGCCATTCTCTTCGGCGATCTTGCGCGCGGCAGGCGCGGCGACTGGATCGTCTTCGCCATCGGCAGCAGGAGCAGCGGCCTGGGCAGCGGCAGGCGCAGCAGCGGCGGCCGGAGCAGCGGCAGCAGCGCCGCCCTCTTCGATCGAGCCCAGTACCTGGTTGGACAGGACGGTAGCGCCCTCTTCGGCAACGATTGCGCCGAGCACGCCGTCAGCTTCGGCCAACACTTCCAGAACGACTTTGTCGGTCTCGATGTCGACGATCAGGTCGTCACGCTTTACAGCGTCGCCTGGTTTCTTGTGCCAGGTGGCAACGGTGCCATCGGCAACCGATTCCGGGAATGACGGGGCTTTGATTTCGATAGCCATTATCTGTGGGTCCTTAAAATTCGGTTTCAGTCAGCACGAAGGCTTAAACAGTGAAAGCATCTTGCAGCAGTTTTTCCTGCTGCTCGGCGTGCATCGACGCATAACCACACGCAGGTGCAGCGGAAGCATCACGGCCGGCATATTCCAGGCCCAGGGCCTTGTTATGGTTGCCGATGCTGCGACGCAGGTGATGCTGGCTGCTGTACCACGCGCCCTGGTTCATCGGTTCTTCCTGACACCACACCACATGGGTGAGGTTGGTGTAAGGCGCGATGGCCTCCATCAGGTCTTCTTCCGGGAACGGGTACAACTGCTCGATACGCACGATGGCGATGTCTTCGCGGCCTTCGGCACGACGTTTTTCCAGCAGGTCGTAGTAAACCTTGCCACTGCACAGGACCAGGCGAGTCACCTTGGCCGCGTCCAGCGTATCGATTTCCGAAATAACGGTCTGGAAGGAGCCTTCGGCCAGGTCCTCGAGCGTGGAGATCGCCAGTTTGTGACGCAGCAGCGACTTCGGTGTCAGCACGATCAGCGGCTTGCGTAGCGGACGGATGACCTGACGACGCAGCAGGTGGTAGATCTGCGCCGGAGTCGTCGGCACGCAAACCTGGACGTTGTGCTCGGCACACAGCTGCAGGTAACGCTCCAGACGTGCCGAAGAGTGCTCCGGTCCCTGCCCTTCATAACCGTGTGGCAACAGCATGGTCAGACCGCAGAGACGGCCCCACTTGTGTTCGCCGCTGGTGATGAACTGGTCGACAACCACCTGGGCACCGTTGGCGAAGTCGCCGAATTGGGCTTCCCAGATCACCAGCGCATTGGGCTCGGTGGTGGAGTAGCCATATTCGAACGCCAGGACGGCTTCCTCGGACAGCAGCGAATCGTACAAGTCGAAACGTGGCTGGCCTTTGTACAGGTGTTGCAGCGGGATGTAGGTGCTGGCGTCTTTCTGGTTGTGCAGCGCCGCGTGGCGGTGCGAGAAAGTGCCGCGGCCGACGTCCTGGCCAGTGATGCGGATCGGGTGACCTTCGAACGCCAGGGTCGCGTACGCCATGGTTTCGGCGTAACCCCAGTTGATCGGCAGGCCGCCGGCTTGCATCTTCTGCCGGTCTTCGTAGATTTTCGCGACCTGGCGCTGAACCACGAAGCCTTCCGGAATTTCCAGCAGCTTGGCGGACAGTTCCTGCAAGGTCTTGAGGTCGAAGCGGGTGTCGTGACGAGCGGTCCAGGCATGACCCAGGTACGGGCGCCAGTCCACGAACAGCTCTTTGTTCGGCTCTTTGACCAGGCTTTTTACAACGTGCAGGCCGTTGTCCAGGGCATTGCGATATTCATCGACTTTTTCCTGGACGCGCTCTGCATCCAGTACACCGCTCTGGGTCAGGCGCTCGGCATACTGCTCACGGGTGGTGCGCTGCTTGGCGATCTGCTGGTACATCAGAGGCTGGGTGCCGCTTGGCTCGTCGGCCTCGTTGTGGCCGCGACGACGGTAGCAGACCAGGTCGATTACCACATCACGCTTGTACTGCATGCGGTAGTCAATGGCCAACTGGGTCACGAACAGCACCGCTTCCGGATCATCGCCATTCACATGGAGAATCGGCGCCTGGATCATCTTCGCGACGTCGGTGGCGTACTCGGTGGAGCGCGAGTCTTCCGGGTTGCTGATGGTGAAACCGACCTGGTTGTTGATCACGATGTGCACGGTACCGCCGGTCTTGAAACCGCGGGTCTGCGACATCTGGAAGGTTTCCATGACCACGCCTTGACCGGCGAATGCCGCGTCACCGTGGATGGAGATCGGCAGCACCTTCTCGCCGGTCGGGTCGTTGCGGCGATCCTGACGGGCACGGACCGAACCCTCGACCACCGGGGAAACGATTTCCAGGTGGGACGGGTTGAAAGCCATCGCCAAGTGGACTTCGCCACCGGTGGTCATCACGTTGGACGAGAAACCCTGGTGGTATTTCACGTCACCGGAGCCCAGCTCGACCTTCTTCTTGCCTTCGAACTCGTCGAACAGCTCCCGCGGGTTTTTACCGAAGGTGTTGACCAGTACGTTCAGACGACCACGGTGGGCCATGCCGATGACGACTTCCTTGGTGCCGTAGGAACCCGAACGCTGGATCAGCTCGTCGAGCATCGGAATCAGGCTTTCGCCGCCTTCCAGGCCAAAACGCTTGGTACCCGGGTACTTGGTGCCCAGGTATTTCTCCAGGCCTTCACCGGCGGTGACGCGCTCGAGCAAGTGGCTCTTGATGTCGGCGGAGTACGTCGGACGGCCACGAACGCTTTCCAGACGCTGCTGGAACCACTGGCGCTGCTCGGAATCGGTGATGTGCGTAAATTCAGCGCCGATGGTGCGGCAATATGTCTGCTGCAACGCTTCGTGAATTTCGCGTAGGCTCGCTTCCTCTTTGCCGATGAACAGGTCGCCGGCACGGAAGGTCGTATCAAGATCGGCATTGGTCAAGCCGTAGTGAGTGATCGACAGGTCTGCAGGTGCAGGACGCTGCCACAGCCCCAGCGGGTCCAGCTGGGCTGCCTGGTGGCCGCGCATCCGGTAGGCCTGGATCAGTCGCAGCACTTCAACTTGCTTCTTCTCGTGCTCACTGCTCACGCTGCCGGCAGACACCGGTTGAGCGCGGCGCTGGTTCTTTGCCAGCAGCACGAAATGATCGCGAATTGTCGAGTGCGAAACATCAGTGGCAGAGTTACCGTCAGCCGGCAACTTCTGAAAGTAGGTGCGCCACTCTTCTGGCACAGCGTTAGGGTCGTGCAGGTAGAGCTCGTAGAGCTCTTCCACATAGGCAGCGTTACCACCGGAGAGGTGGGCACTGTTCCACATGCGCTGCATCACGCTTTCTTGCATGCTTGGTCACCCTCGATTTGGGGAACACCATCGGCGAAAACACCGAGCAAACTTGCAGAAGTCCGAGTGCAGCGACTAAAACAAGCCACTTAGGATCACGCTGATAGTCCGGGTACCAGCCCGGATGCCCCTGCTTGTCTCATTTCTTCAAAATAAGAACTGCCGCTTTGTGAGCGGCGGTTCTGGTTATAGCCAGGACGCGGGTTGAAGCCCGCGCCATGGCCTCTGCGGGTACAGCGGTTCTACGGGTACAGCAGCTGAATCACACGCCGCTTTGCAGCAGCATGTTACGTACGTGACCGATGGCCTTAGTCGGGTTCAGGCCTTTCGGGCAGACGTTGACGCAGTTCATGATCCCGCGGCAGCGGAATACGCTGAACGGGTCATCCAGTGCAGCCAGACGCTCGGACGTCTTGGTGTCGCGGCTGTCTGCCAGGAAGCGATACGCTTGCAGCAGAGCGGCCGGGCCCAGGAATTTGTCCGGGTTCCACCAGAAGGATGGGCACGAGGTCGAGCAGCAGGCGCACAGGATGCACTCGTACAGACCGTCGAGCTTTTCACGCTCTTCCGGGGACTGCAGACGTTCGATGGCCGGAGCCGGCGAATCGTTCTGCAGGAATGGCTTCACCTTCTCGTATTGCTTGTAGAAGATGCTCATATCGACGACCAGGTCACGAATAACCGGCAAACCTGGCAGCGGACGAACGATCAGCTTGTTGCCCTTGACCACGGCGGACAGCGGCGTGATACAGGCCAGGCCGTTCTTGCCGTTGATGTTCATGCCGTCGGAGCCGCAAACGCCCTCGCGGCAAGAGCGACGGTAGGAAAAACCTTCGTCCTGCTCTTTGATCAAGGCCAGCACGTCCAGCACCATCAGGTCTTTGCCGTCGGTTTCAACCTGGAAATCCTGCATGAACGGTGCAGCGTCCTGATCAGGGTTGTAGCGATAAACACTGACTTGCAACATGGCGGCCACCCTTAATAAGTCCGAATCTTAGGTTCAAAAGTCGGAACAGTCTTCGGCGAGAAGTTCACCGCACGCTTGGCGACGCGCTTGTCACCCGGGAAATACAGGGTGTGGCACAGCCAGTTTTCGTCGTCACGGTCTTCGTAGTCTTCGCGGGCGTGGGCACCACGGGACTCTTTGCGCACTTCGGCCGCGATGGCGGTGGCTTCGGCCACTTCCAGCAGGTTCTGCAATTCCAGCGCTTCGATACGTGCAGTGTTGAACGCCTGCGACTTATCGTTGATCTTCACGTTGGCGATTCGTTCACGCAACTGCGCCAGCTGAGCGATACCCTTCTGCATGTATTCGCCGGTACGGAACACACCGAAGTAGTTCTGCATGCAGTTTTGCAGCTCGCGACGCAAGGTTGCCACGTCTTCGCCTTCGGTACGCGCATTCAGAGCGGACAGACGCGCGAGTGCAGCTTCGATGTTGGCGTCGGTGGCATCGTCATACTCGATACCGTCGGTCAGCGCCTTTTCCAGGTGCAGGCCGGCAGCGCGACCGAAGACCACCAAGTCGAGCAGCGAGTTGCCGCCCAGACGGTTGGCACCGTGAACCGATACGCACGCCACTTCACCCACTGCGAACAGGCCAGGGATGATTTCGTCCACGCCTTCGGCGTTCTGGGTGATCGCCTGGCCGTGAATGTTGGTGGCAACGCCGCCCATCATATAGTGGCAGGTTGGAACCACTGGAACCGGCGCGACGACCGGGTCGACGTGAGCGAAGGTCTTGGACAGCTCGCAAATGCCTGGCAGACGGCTGTGCAGCACTTCCTCGCCCAGGTGGTCGAGCTTGAGCATCACGTGGTCGCCATTGGGACCGCAACCGTTGCCGGCGATGATTTCTTTCACCATCGAACGGGCAACCACGTCACGACCGGCAAGGTCTTTGGCGTTCGGCGCATAACGCTCCATGAAACGCTCGCCGTGCTTGTTGATCAGGTAACCGCCTTCACCGCGGCAACCTTCGGTGACCAGTACACCGGCGCCGGCGATGCCGGTCGGGTGGAACTGCCACATTTCGATGTCCTGTACCGGCACGCCAGCACGCAGCGCCATGCCGACACCGTCACCGGTGTTGATCAGGGCGTTGGTGGTGGAAGCGTAGATACGGCCGGCACCGCCGGTGGCCAACACGGTAGCCTTGGCGCGGATGTAGGTGGTTTCGCCGGTTTCGATGCAGATCGCGATCACACCGACGAAAGCGCCATCCTGGTTTTTCACCAGGTCAACGGCGTAGTACTCGTTCAGGAACGTGGTACCGGCCTTCAGGTTGCCCTGATAAAGAGTGTGCAGCAGTGCGTGACCGGTACGGTCGGACGCCGCGCAAGTGCGCGCAGCCTGGCCGCCCTTGCCGTAGTCCTTGGACTGACCGCCGAACGGACGCTGGTAGATGCGGCCGGTTTCGGTCCGCGAGAACGGCAGGCCCATGTGGTCCAGCTCGAACACTGCGGCCGGACCTTCCTGACACATGTATTCGATAGCGTCCTGGTCACCGATGTAGTCGGAACCCTTGACGGTATCGTACATGTGCCAGCGCCAGTCATCGTTCGGGTCAGCCGAAGCGATGGCACAGGTGATGCCGCCCTGGGCGGAAACGGTGTGCGAACGGGTCGGAAAAACCTTGGTGATCACGGCAGTCTTGTGACCGCCCTGTGCCAGTTGCAGCGCTGCGCGCATGCCGGCACCGCCGCCACCAATAATGATGGCGTCGAAAGAAATCGTAGGAATGTTAGCCATGAATCAGATACCCCAAAGAATCTGCACACCCCAGACGAAGTACGCAAACATCGCGACGCCGCATACAGCCTGGAAGAGGAAACGTACGGCAGTCGCCGACTTGCCGAACGCCATCGGCGTCAGGTAGTCGGTCGCGATGGTCCACATGCCGACCCAGGCGTGAGCGCCCAGTGCGACAAGCGACAGCAGACTGAAGATACGCATCCAGTTGTTTGCGAACAGTTCGTGCCATTGGGCATAGCCAAGGCCGGGGTTTGCTACGACATATCCGATCAGGAAAATAAAGTAAGCCGCGAGAACGACCGCAGACACACGCTGCGCCATCCAGTCATAGAGGCCCGAACGGGAAAGGTTCGTGACGTTGGTTACCATATCCAGACTCCTGCCAGAACGATTACCACCACGGAAACGGCGATAACGATTTTCGAGCCCAGCTTGCCGCCTTCCAGCGTCTCACCGATGCCCATGTCCATGATCAAGTGGCGCACACCGGCAACCAGGTGATACAGCAAGGCGGACAGGATGCCCCAAATCACTAGCTTGGCTAGCGGACTGGTCAGACACGCTTTCACCTGACCGAAGCCTTCTTCCGAATCGAGCGACTTGTCCAATGCATAAAGCATGATGGCCAGGCTGACGAAGAGGATGACACCGGAAATACGGTGAAGAATGGACGTGTAAGCAGTGACTGGGAGTTTGATGGTCCTTAGGTCTAGGTTTACAGGTCGTTGGCTTTTCACGGCTTTTTTTCACACTGAAGAGCCCCTAACAATCAGGGCAAAGTTGTTGGGGCGCGCACTGGTCAGGTACTCACCACCCAGGGAGTGACGACCCCCAAGAAAGCAGGCCCAAAAGCCCCTGGCGGTCGGTGGCCGAGTATAGACAGTTAGGCTACTAATGACAACGCGTTCACCTTCCCCTAATAGCGCATTGCACATATGAAGCAAAAGGCGTAAACGGCAGGCAATTTCGCGGAAAAAGTCCGGTTAAAGCCTTCTGGAGCAAGACTTTAGGCAAATTGACATTCGAATTTATCTCACTATAGTGGTGCGGGCCCTGCGTGGGGGGTCTGTCTGATGATTCCAAGCATTAATAGGAGGCCACATGGCTGACAAAAAAGCGCAGTTGATCATCGAGGGCGCAGCCCCCGTCGAGCTGCCCATTTTAACCGGCACCGTTGGTCCCGATGTAATCGACGTACGGGGCCTGACGGCCACAGGCCGTTTCACCTTTGACCCAGGTTTCATGTCGACCGCTTCGTGCGAGTCGAAAATCACCTATATCGACGGCGACAACGGCATCCTGCTGCACCGCGGCTACCCGATCGAACAACTGGCCGAAAAGTCGGACTACCTGGAAACCTGCTACCTGCTGCTCAACGGCGAGCTGCCAACCGCAGAGCAAAAGGCCCAGTTCGTCAGCACCGTGAAGAACCACACCATGGTTCACGAACAGTTGAAGACCTTCTTCAACGGCTTCCGTCGCGATGCCCACCCGATGGCCGTCATGTGCGGTGTTGTCGGCGCCCTCTCGGCCTTCTACCACGACTCCCTGGACATCAATAACCCCCAGCATCGCGAAATCTCCGCGATCCGCCTGGTGGCGAAGATGCCAACCCTGGCAGCCATGGTTTACAAGTACTCCATGGGCCAGCCCATGATGTACCCGCGCAACGACCTGACTTATGCAGAAAACTTCCTGCACATGATGTTCAACACCCCGTGCGAGATCAAACCGATCAGCCCGGTGCTCGCCAAGGCCATGGACCGGATCTTCATCCTCCACGCCGACCACGAGCAGAACGCCTCCACGTCCACCGTGCGCCTGGCAGGCTCCTCGGGTGCCAACCCGTTCGCCTGTATCGCCGCCGGTATCGCCGCGCTCTGGGGCCCGGCCCACGGCGGTGCCAACGAAGCAGTACTGACCATGCTCGATGAAATCGGCGATGTTTCGAACATCGACAAGTTCATCGCCAAGGCCAAGGACAAGAACGATCCGTTCAAGCTGATGGGCTTCGGTCACCGGGTCTACAAGAACCGCGACCCGCGCGCCACCGTCATGAAGCAGACCTGCGACGAAGTGCTCAAGGAACTGGGGATCAAGAACGATCCGCAACTCGAACTGGCCATGCGCCTGGAAGAGATCGCCCTGACCGACCCGTACTTCATCGAACGCTCGCTGTACCCGAACGTCGACTTCTACTCGGGGATCATCCTCAAGGCGATCGGCATTCCAACCAGCATGTTCACCGTGATCTTCGCCCTGGCGCGGACCGTGGGCTGGATCTCCCACTGGAAGGAAATGCTCTCCAGCCCGTACAAGATCGGCCGTCCGCGCCAGTTGTACACCGGCTACGAGTCGCGTGACATCACTCGACTGGAAGACCGCAAGTAAGACCTGCCTTGCGCTAGGTCCCAAGCTGCACCGAAACGGCCTCCGCTTCTTAATATAAGAGCGGGGGCCGTTTTGTTTATGCCTTTAACTTACTCACCAGCAGGACTGACGCCTTCGCGAGCAAGCCCGCTCCCACGGGATGAATGCATTCCAATGTGGGAGCGGGCTTGCTCGCGAAGGCGCCCTCATTCACACCACAATTATCGCGCACAAAAAAATACCCCAGCCTCTCGACCGGGGTATCTCTTCAAGCGCACCGCGTTAACTGGAAGCTTTCAACTTGCAGCTTGCCGCTGCTTTAGTGGTTTACCGCCCCACTCGCCCCCAGGCCAGTCTGCGAACGCACGAACTGCGGGAAGAACAGAGCCCGTTCGTTTGCGCCTTCAGCCGACTTGTCGGTGATGGAGAAGAACCAGATACCGGTGAAGGCAATGATCATCGAGAACAGTGCCGGGTATTCGTACGGGAAGATCGCCTTCTCGTGACCCAGGATCTGCACCCAGATGGTCGGACCGAGCACCATCAAGCCCACGGCACTGACCAGGCCCAGCCAGCCGCCAATCATGGCGCCGCGAGTGGTCAGTTTCTTCCAGTACATCGAAAGCAGCAGTACCGGGAAGTTGCAGCTTGCCGCGATGGAGAACGCCAGGCCCACCATGAACGCGATGTTCTGCTTCTCGAACAGGATGCCCAGGCCGATCGCCAGCACCGCCAGGGCGATGGTGGTGATCTTCGAGACGCGAATCTCGTCCTTTTCGTTGGCCTTGCCCTTCTTGATCACACTGGCATACAGGTCATGGGACACCGCCGAGGCACCGGCCAGGGTCAAGCCCGCGACCACCGCCAGGATGGTGGCAAAGGCCACGGCCGAGATGAAGCCCAGGAAGATGCTGCCACCCACCGCGTTAGCCAGGTGCACCGCCGCCATGTTGCTGCCACCGAGCAAGGCACCTGCCGCGTCCTTGAAGGCCGGGTTGGTGCTGACCAGCAGGATCGCGCCGAAGCCGATGATGAAGGTCAGGATGTAGAAGTAACCAATGAAGCCAGTGGCGTACAGCACGCTCTTGCGAGCTTCCTTGGCATCACTCACGGTGAAGAAGCGCATCAGAATGTGCGGCAGGCCAGCGGTACCGAACATCAGCGCCAGACCCAGGGAGAACGCCGAGATCGGATCCTTGACCAGGCCACCAGGGCTCATGATCGCTTCACCCTTGGCGTGAACCTTGACCGCCTCGGAGAACAGCATGTTGAAGTCGAAGTTGACGTGTTTCATGACCATCAGCGCCATGAACGAAGCGCCCGACAGCAACAGGACCGCCTTGATGATCTGCACCCAGGTTGTAGCCAGCATGCCGCCGAACAACACGTAAAGGCACATCAGGATACCAACCAGAATCACCGCAACGTGATAATCCAGGCCGAACAGCAACTGGATCAGCTTGCCGGCACCCACCATTTGCGCGATCAGGTAGAACGCTACTACCACCAGCGAGCCGCAGGCGGACAGACTGCGGATCTGGGTTTGCCCGAGGCGATAGGAGGCCACGTCGGCAAAGGTATATTTACCCAGGTTACGCAGGCGCTCGGCGATCAGGAACAGAATGATCGGCCAGCCCACCAGGAAACCGATGGAGTAGATCAGACCGTCATAACCGGACGTGAACACCAGCGCGGAAATGCCCAGGAAGGACGCCGCCGACATGTAGTCGCCCGCAATTGCCAGGCCGTTCTGGAAACCGGTGATCTTGCCGCCAGCCGCATAGTAGTCGGCCGCCGAATTGTTTTTCTTGGACGCCCAGTACGTGATGTACAGGGTCGCACCGACGAAGGCCACGAACATCAGGATAGCCGCGACGTTAAGCGGTTGTTTCTGCACGGCACCGGTCAGGGCGTCAGCCGCCCAGGCGCCCGGTGCGAAAGCTGCGACGCTCAACAGAGCCATTAGACGCCGGATCATTGCTGAGCCTCCTTGAGAATCGCATTGTTCAGGTCGTCGAACTCGCCGTTGGCGCGTCGCACATAGATACCGGTCAGGACGAAGGCCGAAAGAATCAGGCCGACACCGATGGGGATACCCCAGGTAATGGTGGACTCGGGCGAAATCTTGGCCCCGAGAACATGCGGCCCGTAGGCGATCAGAAGAATGAAGCCGGAATACAGCCCAAGCATGATCGCCGAGAGAATCCAGGCGAACTTTTCTCGTTTTCTCACCAGCTCCTTGAAGCGCGGGCTGTTTTGAATCGAGAGGTAAATGCTGTCGTTCATTGTTTTTATCCTCGCAGCACAGATTAAATTGGAACAGCTCTACTCTATGCGGCTGAAGGCCAGGTTCCAGACGACCTTAGTATTAGAACGACATGACGTTTATCGATTGCCCCTGCAAACCTTCATATTTCCCTTGTGGGAGCGGGCTTGCTCGCGAAGGCGGTGTGTCAGCCTATGAATTGCTAACAGACAGATCGCTTTCGCGAGCAAGCCCGCTCCCACAGGGACTTGGGCCAGGCTGAAAAACGGCAGGCACAAAAAAACCGCATGACGCCAGGCCATGCGGTTTCGAGGATGTTAAACCAGGCGAATTACTTGCCGGTCCACTCTTTTACACGGTCCGGGTGTTTGGCGACCCAGTCCTTGGCTGCAGCGTCCGGCTTGGCGCCTTCCTGAATCGCCAGCATGACCTCGCCGATTTCGTCTTTCGAATTCCACTGGAACTTCTTCAGGAACGCGACCACTTCCGGCGCCTTGGCTTCCAATTCCTTGCTGCCGATGCTGTTCACGGTTTCAGCTGCGCCGTAAACGCCTTTCGGGTCTTCCAGGAAGCGCAGTTTCCACTTGGCGAACATCCAGTGCGGCACCCAACCGGTGACGGCAATGGATTCTTTTTTCTTCTCGGCACGGGTCAGCTCGGCAATCATGCCGGCGCCGGAACTGGCCTTGAGTTGGTACCCGGTCAGGTCGTAATCCTTGATGGCCTGCTCGGTCTTGATCATGACACCTGAACCGGCGTCGATACCGACAATGCGGTTCTTGAAGCTGTCATCGGTCTTGAGGTCGGCCACGGACTGGGCCTTGACGTACTCCGGCACGATCAGGCCGATTTTCGCATCCTTGAAGTTCGGACCGTAGTCGACTACCTGATCCTTGTTTTTGGTCCAGTAGTCGCCATGGGTCACCGGCAGCCAGGCCGAAAGCATCGCGTCGAGTTTGCCGGTGGCTACGCCTTGCCACATGATCCCGGTCGCGACCGCTTGCAGCTTCACGTCATAGCCGAGTTTCTGCTTGATGACTTCGGCCGCCACATGGGTGGTCGCGACGCTGTCGGACCAACCGTCGACATAACCGATGCTCAGGGTTTTGGTTTCGGCGCTGGCCAGTGTGGAGCTGATCGCCAGTACCAGTGCGGCACCTGCGCCCAAGAGTCGTCGCATTCTCATCGTTACTTCCCCGAAAGTGCTGCGCCCGACGGATGCCGAGCGGCGTCAACGTATTGTTATGGTGCACAGCGCCCCCATCACGCTCGCCTGCAAAACCGGCTCGAACGTCAGTGGAGTACTGACTCGTTGATCATCAACCTGCGCCGATCTGGAACCTGCTCTGCCTGCGACGTTGAGGCAACGAGAAACGACATCAGAACGCCAGCTATCTGCCTCAGCCATTCGGCCCCGCAAAAATGCCGTCCCGCCGACCCTGTCAGAATCCGGCAAGCCGCCAGATAACTAGCCGCTCCCCCACGCAAACGTGTATCGTCCCGCTACTATCGCGCCCCGTTTGTGCTTCTTTTGTGTGCGTCATGGCACTTGGCTTCACTTCGGCGGTCATAGCCTGCGAACTTCATTCGGCATCTTCCTCTAAGGGATCCAGTCATGCTCCATTCCTTGCGCTTCGCTGCCCTCGTCGGCGGCCTTATTCTGAGTGCGTCCGCGCTGGCGGTGGATATCGATGCCGCCAGCTATGGCTACCCCTTGACCAACCCGTTCGAGGCGACCATCGCCACTACGCCTCCGGATCTGCGCCCGGAGCTGCCCCCGATCGAAGACATCAACCAGGCCGACCATAGCCTGACCCTGCGCCCGGAACGCGAGTTCATCCTGCCGGACAATTTCTGGCCGGTGAAAAGCCTCACCTACCGCATGGCGACCCAGGACAAGCCCGCACCGCTGATCTTCCTGATCGCGGGCACCGGTGCGCGATACGACAGCAGCCTCAACGAATACCTCAAGCGCCTCTATTACAAGGCCGGTTACCACGTGGTGCAGCTGTCGTCGCCCACCAGCTTTGACTTCATGAGCGCCGCTTCACGCTTCGCCACACCCGGCATCACCAAGGAAGACGCCGAAGACATGTACCGGGTGATGCAGGCCGTGCGTGCGCAGAACCCCAAGTTGCCCGTGACCGAGTATTACCTCACTGGCTACAGCCTCGGTGCCCTGGACGCGGCCTTCGTCGCCCATCTGGACGAAACCCGACGCAGCTTCAACTTCAAGAAAGTGCTGCTGCTCAACCCGCCGGTCAACCTCTACACCTCGATCACCAACCTGGACAAACTGGTCCAGACCGAGGTCAAGGGCATCAACAACACCACCACTTTTTATGAACTGGTGCTCAACAAGCTGACCCGCTACTTCCAGCAGAAAGGCTACATCGATCTCAACGATGCCCTGCTCTATGACTTCCAGCAGTCCAAGCAACACCTGACCAACGAGCAGATGGCGATGCTGATCGGCACCTCGTTCCGCTTCTCGGCGGCCGACATTGCATTCACCTCGGACCTGATCAACCGTCGCGGCCTGATCATCCCGCCCAAATTCCCGATTACCGAAAGCACCAGCCTGACGCCGTTCCTCAAGCGCGCGCTGCAATGCGACTTCGACTGTTACCTCACCGAGCAAGTGATTCCAATGTGGCGCGCACGCACCGACGGCGGCAGCCTATTGCAACTGATCGATCAGGTCAGCCTGTATGCGCTCAAGGATTACCTGCACGACAGTCCGAAGATTGCCGTCATGCATAACGCCGACGACGTTATCCTCGGCCCGGGCGATCTGGGCTTCTTGCGCAAGACCTTTGGCGACCGGCTGACGGTTTATCCATTGGGCGGCCACTGCGGCAACCTTAACTACCGCGTCAACAGCGACGCCATGCTGGAGTTCTTCCGTGGCTAAATATCTCCTGCTTATCGCTGCGTTAATGAGTGCCGGCATGGTCCACGCCGATAACAGCAAGGCCAACGCGCCTGTGGTGGTGGACTCCGACGGTTTCAAGGAGCCGTTGAGCAAGCTCAAGTTCAACCCCGGACTGGACCAGCGCGAGTTCGAGCGCTCGACCCTCAACGCCCTGAACGTCTACGACCCGCTGGAGTCCTGGAACCGCCGTGTCTACCACTTCAATTATCGATTCGACCAGTGGGTGTTCCTGCCAGTCGTCGATGGTTACCGTTACATCACGCCGAGTTTTCTGCGCACAGGGGTGAGCAACTTCTTCAATAACCTGGGAGACGTGCCGAACCTGATGAACAGTTTGCTGCAATTCAAGGGCAAACGTTCGATGGAAACCACGGCACGCCTGCTGCTCAACACCACCGTCGGCATCGCCGGCCTGTGGGATCCGGCCACCGCCATGGGCCTGCCGCGCCAGAGTGAAGACTTCGGCCAGACCCTGGGGTTCTATGGCGTGCCCGGCGGCGCGTACTTCGTACTCCCGATCTTCGGCCCTTCGAACCTTCGCGACACCTCGGGATTGCTGGTGGATTACACGGCTGAATCGGCGATCAACTTCCTCAACGTTTCAGAAGTCAGCGCCAACCACCCGGAACTGCTGCTCCTGCGCGCCGTGGACAGGCGCCACCAGACCAGCTTCCGCTATGGCCAACTGAACTCGCCATTCGAATATGAGAAGGTGCGTTACGTGTATACCGAGTCGCGCAAGTTGCAGATTGCCGAGTAACCTGCGGCCAACATAAATACCCATTGTGGGAGCGGGCTTGCTCGCGAAGACGGTGTATCAGACAACATGTTTGTTAACTGACACACCGTCTTCGCGAGCAAGCCCGCTCCCACAGTTGTTTTGTATTGTCAGATTCAGCCTTTCAGCGCTTTCCAGACCTTGCCAACCACCATCACACCCGCCAACACCAAGGCCCCCGCGACAATCCCCGCCACCGCATTAAGCAGCAACGGCACAATGAACCCGGCGCCCCCGGCACTGGCCGTCACACCTTCGATCCAGTGATGCACCACCGGCACGCCATGGGTCAGGATGCCGCCGCCCACCAGGAACATCGCCGCCGTGCCGATCACCGACAGGCCTTTCATCATGTAGGGCGCGGCGCGCAGGATGGCGCCACCGATGCGCTTGGCGAGTTGCCCCGGCTTCTGCGTCAGCCACAACCCCAGGTCATCGAGCTTGACGATGCCGGCTACCAGACCATAGACGCCGACGGTCATGACGATGGCGATGCCCGACAGCACGATCACTTGTTGGGTCAGCGGTGCATCCGCAACAGTGCCAAGGGTGATGGCGATGATTTCCGCCGAGAGGATGAAATCGGTGCGTATGGCGCCTTTGATCTTGTCCTTCTCAAAGGCCACCAGATCGACCGCCGGGTTGGCAACGGCCTCGACCAATTGCGCATGCTCGGCCTGGTCTTGCGCCTTGCTGTGAAGGAACTTGTGGGCGAGTTTCTCGAACCCTTCGAAACACAGGTAGGCGCCCCCCACCATCAGCAATGGCGTGACCAGCCAAGGTACGAAAGCGCTGATGGCCAACGCCGACGGCACCAGGATCAGTTTATTGATGAACGATCCCTTGGCCACCGCCCAGACCACCGGTATTTCCCGCTCGGCACGCACGCCTGAGACCTGCTGGGCATTGAGCGCCAGGTCATCGCCGAGCACGCCGGCGGTTTTCTTGGCGGCCATTTTGGTCATCAAAGCAACATCGTCGAGCACCGTGGCGATATCGTCGATCAGTAACAACAAACTGCTTCCGGCCATGGAAGAACTCCTTGAACAATAATGCTGCGCAGCATAGCGCGCCCGACGTCGCCTCGGGGCATTCTTGAGCGCTTCGCGAGGCCGGTGCTACCATGCGCCACCGCCAGAACAGGCAAGGAACCCCTGGGTTTATGAGCACTATCCGCGAGCGCAACAAAGAACTGATCCTGCGTGCCGCCAGCGAAGAATTTGCCGACAAGGGCTTCGCGGCGACCAAAACCAGCGATATCGCGGCCAAGGCGGGCCTGCCCAAACCCAATGTCTACTACTATTTCAAATCCAAGGAAAACCTCTACCGCGAGGTCCTGGAAAGTATCATCGAGCCCATCCTCCAGGCCTCGACCCCGTTCAACGCCGACGGCGTGCCTAGCGAAGTGCTGAGCCACTATATCCGCTCCAAGATCCGCATCTCCCGCGACCTGCCTTTCGCCTCAAAAGTGTTCGCCAGCGAAATCATGCACGGCGCCCCGCACCTGAGCGCCGACCTGGTGGAACAGCTCAACGCCCAGGCCCGGCACAACATCGACTGCATCCAGACCTGGATCGACCGAGGCCAAATCGCCCCCATCGACCCCAACCACCTGATGTTCAGCATCTGGGCGGCCACCCAGACCTACGCCGACTTCGACTGGCAAATCTCCGCAGTGACCGGCAAGGCGAAGCTGGACGAAGCGGATTATGAGGCCGCGGCGCAAACGATTATTCGGTTGGTGTTGAAGGGGTGTGAGGTGGATCGCTAGGCTTGGGACCGCATCGCCGCCATCGCGAGCAGGATAGCTCCTTGGATATCCGTTGTTAGTCACCAGCCCCCTGTGGGAGCGAGCTTGCTCGCGATGAAGGCCGCTCGGTTATGGATCCACCAAGATCGCATCCCACAACGGGTAATCACCCAGTCGCTTCACCAGACCTGCGCGCAACGGGTTGGCAACAACATACCGAGCCAGTTTTACCAAGTCTTCATCCCGCCGCAATGCTCGATCATGGTATCCCTGCTGCCACAGGCTACCGCTGCGCCCGGCAGATAAGTTCACTGCCCGAGCACTCAAGGACTTAGTTTTCTGCATCAGTTCATTCAGCGAGCTCTCCTGCAATTCGATCAACCAATGGAAATGATCGGGCATAACAACCCAGGCCAATGACTTGGCCCACCTTTGATCCTGGGCATACCGCAGTTGGTCAACAACCAATCTACCTAAGGCAAAACTCTCGAAAACAGGCTCGCGGTCAGCGGTGTTAGTGGTCAGCAGATATATTCGATTCAACTCACCATAGCGGTCGATGCGTAAACGATGGGAGGCGGGTAAATCAGACATCCATGGTCTCTCCAATGATCAGGTCATAAAAGGCTAGGCCACGAAATGTCTGAGCGAGCGGAAGACTTTTTAGCAGTATGTGTCTGGTAGATCGCCATCGCGAGCAAGCTCGCTCCCACAGGGGGGTTGTGTGTTCAGCACATTCCCATTGCGGGCTTGCTCGCGAAAGCGGCAGTCGCGTCACCGCAGCATCAAGCCACCCCCGCATCCGCCTTCAACCCCACCCCCTCCACAGCCCTGATCGCCACTTGCTCATCAATGTCCGAGGTGTCGCCACTGATGCCGATGGCACCCAGCACCCGCCCATCCTCACCTTTGATTAACACCCCGCCCGGTGCCGGCACGACGTTGCCCTGACCCAGGCCGTTCAACGCGGCGAAAAAGGCCGGGCGTTGGTGGGCGTCCTGGGCGAGCAGGCGCGAGCCCTTGCCCAGGGCGATGGCACCCCAGGCCTTGCCGATAGCGATCTGAGGACGAAGCAGGCTGGCGCCGTCTTCGCGCTGCAAGGCAATCAGGTGGCCGCCGCTGTCCAGAACCGCAACGGTCAACGGCGCAGCGCTGATTTCACGGCCTGCGGCAAGGGCTTGCCCCGTCAGGTTGATGGCGGCTTTCAAGGTTAAAGCGCTCATGAGTGCTGTCCTCTTTTTGTGGTGGGAAGCGTTTCAGGTAATGCCCTCGGCAAAACCGAACGCAAACAATAGAACACAATGATTGTATTTTTTGTATACAATAAATCCATAAAAGCATCCTAAGCGACGAAAAGCCGCAGCATCTTCGGCCTTCCGACGAATGAAACAGGTGCTTGAGGAAATGGATTGACCTGCGCCGTCCGCCGTGAATACACTCTGCGCAAAGCCACTTGTATACAATTACAAAACGTAAGAGGCACAAAACCATGAGCAAAATGAGAGCAATCGAAGCCGCCGTTCTGGTGATGCGCCGTGAAGGCGTAGACACCGCCTTCGGCATCCCGGGTGCAGCGATCAACCCGCTGTACTCTGCCCTGCAAAAGGTGGGTGGCATCGATCATGTCCTCGCTCGCCACGTTGAAGGCGCCTCCCACATGGCCGAGGGCTACACCCGCACCAAGGCCGGCAACATTGGCGTGTGCATCGGCACCTCGGGCCCGGCGGGGACCGACATGGTGACGGGGCTCTACAGCGCTTCGGCCGACTCGATCCCGATCCTGTGCATCACCGGCCAAGCGCCCCGCGCCCGCCTGCACAAGGAAGATTTCCAAGCGGTGGATATCACCAGCATCGTCAAGCCGGTGACCAAGTGGGCCACCACCGTCCTGGAGCCGGGTCAGGTGCCGTACGCGTTCCAGAAGGCTTTCTATGAAATGCGTTCCGGCCGGCCGGGCCCGGTGCTGATCGACTTGCCGTTCGACGTGCAGATGGCCGAGATCGAGTTCGACATCGACGCCTACCAACCGCTGCCGCTGGCCAAACCCGCCGCCAATCGCGTGCAGATCGAAAAGGCCCTGGCCATGCTCGATCAGGCTGAGCGCCCATTGCTGGTGGCCGGCGGCGGCATCATCAACGCCGATGCCAGCGAGCTGCTGGTGGAATTCGCTGAACTGACCGGTATCCCGGTGATTCCCACACTCATGGGCTGGGGCACGATTCCAGACGATCACCCATTGATGGTCGGCATGGTCGGCCTGCAAACCTCCCACCGTTATGGCAATGCGACGCTGCTCAAATCGGACGTGGTACTGGGCATTGGCAACCGCTGGGCTAACCGCCACACCGGTTCGGTGGATGTCTACACCGAAGGGCGCACCTTCATTCATGTGGACATCGAACCGACCCAGATCGGCCGCGTGTTCACCCCGGACCTGGGCATCGTTTCCGACGCTGCCTCGGCACTGACAGCGTTCATCGAAGTCGCCCGCGAATGGCAAGCGGCCGGCAAACTGAAAAACCGCAGCGCCTGGTTGCAGGACTGCCAGCAGCGCAAGGCCAGCCTGCAGCGCAAGACGCACTTCGACAACGTGCCGGTCAAACCCCAGCGTGTGTACGAAGAAATGAACCAGGTGTTCGGCAAGGACACTTGCTACGTCAGCACCATTGGGTTGTCACAAATCGCCGGGGCGCAGTTCCTGCACGTCTACAAACCGCGCCACTGGATCAACTGCGGCCAGGCCGGCCCGTTGGGCTGGACCATCCCGGCGGCGCTGGGGGTGGTCAAGGCCGACCCGAGCCGCAAGGTCGTGGCGTTGTCGGGGGACTATGACTTCCAGTTCATGATCGAAGAGCTGGCGGTGGGGGCGCAGTTCAAGCTGCCGTACATCCACGTGGTGGTGAACAACTCCTACCTGGGGTTGATCCGCCAGGCCCAGCGCGGGTTCGACATGGACTACTGCGTACAACTGTCCTTCGACAACCTCAACGCGCCGGAACTCAACGGGTATGGCGTGGACCACGTCGCCGTGGCCGAGGGCCTGGGTTGCAAGGCGCTGCGGGTTTTCGAACCGTCCGGCATCCAGCCGGCATTGCGCAAAGCCCAGGCGTTGATCGAGGAATTCAAGGTGCCGGTGATCGTCGAGATCATCCTGGAACGGGTGACCAACATTTCCATGGGTACCGAGATCAACGCCGTCAACGAATTCGAAGACCTGGCGCTGGTGGGTAACGATGCGCCGACCGCCATTTCGTTGCTCGACTGAGTACCTGTGGGAGCGGGCTTGCTCGCGAAGACGGCTTCAAATCCAACAACGATGTTGGCTGACACAGTGCTTTCGCGAGCAAGCCCGCTCCCACAGGGATCTACAAACATTTACAGGAGACCACCATGCCGCGTTTCGCAGCCAACCTGTCCATGCTGTTCACCGAGCAGGATTTCCTCGCCCGTTTCGAAGCAGCCGCCAAGGCCGGTTTCACGGGTGTCGAATACCTGTTCCCGTATGACTACAGCAGCGCCGAGCTCAAGGCGCTGCTCCAGGCCAATGGCCTGACCCAAGTGTTGTTCAACTTGCCGGCCGGCGACTGGGCCAAGGGCGAGCGCGGCATTGCCTGCCTGCCGGACCGGGTTGAAGAGTTCCGCTCGGGCGTTGACCTGGCAATCGCTTATGCCCAGGTGCTGGGCAACACCCAGGTCAACTGCCTGGCCGGGATTTGTCCGCAGAACTGCGACAAAGCCCTGGTGGAAAAAACCTTTGTCGCCAACCTGAAATACGCAGCCGAGAAGCTGCAAGCCAAAGGCATCAAGCTGGTGATGGAAGCCATCAACACCCGCGACATTCCCGGCTTCTACTTGAACAACACCGCCCAAGCCTTGTCGATCCGCGAGCAAGTCGGCAGCGCCAACCTGTTCCTGCAATACGACATCTACCACATGCAAATCATGGAAGGCGACCTGGCCCGGACCCTCTCGGCGCACCTGGATCAGATCAACCATGTGCAACTGGCGGACAACCCGGGACGCAACGAGCCGGGAACTGGCGAGATCAACTACCGCTTCCTGTTCGAACACCTGGACCGCATCGGTTACCAAGGCTGGGTCGGCTGCGAATACAAGCCGCTGACCAGCACCGAAGCGGGCCTTGGCTGGCTGAAAAGCCATAACGCGGTTTGACCCGATACGGCCTTTGTGGCGAGGGAGCTTGCTCCCGCTCGGCTGCGAAGCAGACGCATGATTTTTTCACCCAACATGGATTTCTGGGGCCGCTTCGCGACCCAGCGGGAGCAAGCTCCCTCGCCACAGAGACCCGGGACATCTAAATAAGAGAGGATTTTCTCATGGCTAAAATCGGATTCATCGGCACCGGCATCATGGGTCTGCCCATGGCATTGAACCTGCAAAAGGCCGGGCACAGCCTGTTTCTGAGCCAGCACCACGACCCGGCCCCCGCCGATCTGCTGGCCGGTGGCGCGGTGGCGCTGGCCAACCCGAAAGAAGTCGCCCAGGAAGCCGAGTTCATCATCGTCATGGTCCCGGACACCCCGCAGGTCGATGACGTGCTGTTTCGCGCCGATGGCGTGGCGGCGGGCGTGGGCGCGGGCAAGGTTGTCATCGACATGAGCTCGATCTCCCCTACCGCCACCAAGGCCTTCGCGGCCAAGATCAATGAAAAAGGCGCGCAGTACCTGGATGCCCCCGTGTCCGGTGGTGAAGTCGGCGCCAAGGCTGCCACGCTGAGCATCATGGTCGGCGGCGACAGCGCCGCTTTCGAGCGCGCCCTGCCGCTGTTCCAGGCCATGGGCAAGAACATCACCCTGGTGGGTGGCAATGGCGACGGCCAGACCGCAAAAGTGGCGAACCAGATCATCGTCGCGCTGAACATCCAGGCGGTGGCCGAAGCCCTGCTGTTCGCGTCGAAAAACGGCGCCGATCCGGCCAAGGTTCGCGAAGCGCTGATGGGTGGTTTTGCCTCCTCGAAGATTCTGGAAGTACATGGCGAGCGGATGATCAAAGGCACCTTCGATCCGGGCTTCCGCATCAGCCTGCACCAGAAGGATCTGAACCTGGCCCTGCAAGGCGCCAAGGAGCTGAACATCAACCTGCCCAACACCGCCAACGCCCAGCAAGTGTTCAGCACCTGCGCGGCCATCGGCGGCAGCCACTGGGATCACTCGGCGCTGATCAAGGGCCTGGAGCACATGGCGAATTTCTCCATCCGCGATAACTGACACGCCCAATCCCCTGTGGGAGCGAGCTTGCTCGCGAAAGCAATCGACCTGTCATTGAAGTATTGACTGACCCACCGCTTTCGCGAGCAAGCCCGCTCCCACAAAAGGGATCGCGTTGTCTTTCAAATAACAAGAATTCCGGGAGCCCGCCATGTCGGTCGATCCGCAACATTTGCTCCGCGAGCTGTTTGCCACAGCCATCGACGCCGCCCATCCGCAGCATGTCCTTGAACAGTATCTGCCCAGCGACCGCAGCGGCCGAGTGATCGTCATCGGCGCCGGCAAGGCCGCCGCCGCCATGGCGCAGGTGGTCGAGCGCTGCTGGCAGGGCGAAGTCACCGGTTTGGTGGTGACCCGCTACGGCCATGGCGCGCCCTGCCAGAAGATCGAAGTGGTGGAAGCCGCGCACCCGGTGCCTGATGCAGCGGGCCTGGCGGTGGCGCAACGGGTGCTGGAGCTGGTCAGCCACCTTAACGAAGACGACCGGGTGATTTTCCTGCTGTCCGGCGGTGGCTCGGCGCTGCTGGCGCTACCGGCCGCTGGCATCACCCTGGCCGACAAGCAATCGATCAACAAGGCGTTGCTCAAGTCCGGCGCCACCATCGGCGAGATGAATTGCGTACGCAAACATCTTTCGGCGATCAAGGGCGGGAGACTGGGCAAGGCTTGCTGGCCGGCGACGGTCTACACCTACGCGATTTCCGATGTGCCCGGCGACCTCGCCACGGTCATCGCCTCCGGCCCCACCGTGGCCGACCCCAGCACATCGGCCGAAGCCTTGGCGATCCTCAAGCGCTACAACATTGAAGTACCGACCTCGGTGCGCAACTGGTTGCAAAGCCCGGAATCGGAAACCGTCAAACCCGGCGACCCGAGCCTGGCCCGCAGCCACTTCCAATTGATCGCCCGCCCCCAACAATCACTGGAAGCGGCGGCGGTGAAAGCCCGCCAAGCCGGTTTCAGCCCGTTGATCCTCGGCGACCTGGAAGGCGAATCCCGGGAAGTGGCCAAAGTCCACGCCGGTATCGCCCGGCAAATCGCCCTGCACGGTCAGCCCCTGGCGGCGCCCTGCGTGATCCTCTCCGGCGGCGAAACCACGGTCACCGTGCGCGGCAATGGCCGGGGCGGACGCAACGCAGAGTTCCTGCTCAGCCTGACCGACAGCCTCAAGGGTCATCCCGGCATCTACGCCCTGGCCGGCGACACGGACGGCATCGACGGTTCCGAAGACAACGCTGGCGCCATCATGACCCCGGACAGCTATCGCCGTGCCGTCGAACTGGGCCTGAGCGCCAGCGACGAGTTGGACAACAACAACGGCTACGGCTACTTCGCCGCGCTGGAGGCGTTGATCGTCACCGAACCGACGCGTACCAACGTCAACGACTTTCGCGCCATTCTGATTCTTGAGAACCCCAAACATGACGCCTGATAAAAAGGTCAAGATCCTCGCGACCCTTGGCCCCGCTACCCGTGGGATCGATGACATCCGTGAATTGGTGCAGGCCGGTGTGAATATTTTTCGCCTGAACTTCAGCCACGGCGAGCATGCCGACCACGCCCAGCGCTACCAGTGGATTCGTGAGGTCGAGCAGCAGCTCAACTACCCACTGGGCATTCTGATGGACTTGCAGGGCCCGAAACTGCGCGTGGGCACCTTCGCCGACGGCAAAGTGCTGCTGCGACGCGGCCAGGCCCTGCGCCTGGATCTGGACGCCACGCCCGGCGATGAACAGCGGGTCAACCTGCCCCACCCACAGATCATCGCTGCCCTGGAGCCCGGCATGGACCTGCTGCTGGACGACGGCAAGCTGCGCCTGCGTGTGACCGCCAAGCACGCCGATGCCATCGACACCCAAGTGCTCAACGGCGGCGAACTGTCAGACCGCAAAGGCGTGAATGTGCCCCAGGCCGTGCTCGACATGAGTCCGCTGACCACCAAGGATCGTCGCGACTTGAGCTTTGGCCTGGCGTTGGGCGTGGACTGGGTGGCGCTGTCGTTCGTGCAGCGCCCCGAGGACATTCGCGAGGCGCGTGCGTTGATTGGCGACAAGGCATTTTTGATGGCCAAGATCGAGAAACCGTCGGCGGTGACCCGGCTTCGGGAGATCGCCGAACTGAGCGACGCGATTATGGTTGCCCGGGGTGACCTGGGTGTCGAAGTGCCGGCCGAAAGCGTGCCGCAGATCCAGAAGAACATCATCGGCACCTGCCGCGCCCTCGGTAAACCGGTGGTGGTGGCCACGCAGATGCTCGAATCCATGCGTTTTTCTCCCGCGCCCACCCGGGCCGAAGTCACCGACGTGGCCAACGCCGTGGCTGAAGGCGCCGATGCGGTGATGCTGTCGGCGGAAACCGCTTCCGGCGATTACCCCCTCGAAGCCGTGCAGATGATGAGCAAGATCATCCGCCAGGTGGAGAACGGCCCGGACTATCAGGCGCAATTGGATGTCAGCCGGCCGAAGGCCGAAGCCACAGCGTCGGACGCCATCAGTTGCGCAATCCGGCGTATCAGCAATGTGCTGCCAGTGGCGGTGCTGGTGAACTACAGCGAATCGGGCAGTTCCAGCCTGCGGGCGGCGCGGGAGCGGCCAACGGTGCCGATCCTCAACCTCACGCCCAACCTGCAGGCGGCCCGCCGTCTGACGGTGGCCTGGGGCGTGCATTCGGTGGTCAACGATCGGCTGCGCCAGGTGGACGAAGTGTGCTCCACCGCCCTGGAAATCGCCCAGGCCCAGGGCATGGCCCAGCGCGGCGATACCCTGCTGATCACCGCCGGCGTGCCGTTCGGGCAGCCGGGGTCCACCAATTCGTTGCGCATCGAGACGTTGATTTAGCGCCTGCACTGGCCCCTTCGCGAGCAAGCCCGCTCCCACATTTGATCTGTGTTGCCACAAATTTACGGTTCATACACAGATTCATTGTGGGAGCGGGCTTGCTCGCGAAGAGGGCGACCCGGTTTATCAGAAAAACATCTCTACCTTATGCCCAACCACTCTTTTGACACCCACTGCCCCGACTGGGCCACCGCCCTGCTCAACGGCTTCAGCCAGATTTTCCTCCAACGGCATCCGCTGTGTGGCCTGTTGTGCCTGCTGGCGATTCTCTGCACCGCACCCGCTTTGTTGGGTGGCGCGTTGCTGGGTGGGGTGGCCGGGTTGCTCACCGCCCAGCGACGCGGTTATGCCAAGGTTGACCGACAGGCTGGGCTGTTCAGCTACAACGGTATCCTGCTGGGCTTGCTATTGAGCCTCGCGTTACCTTGGTCAGCCGTGTTGCCGCCCTTGATTATTGCCAGCGGCGGCCTCGGCGCGATGTTGACTCAGCAGTGGCTCAAGCGCAGCCGTGGCCCTCAGTGCCTGCCCGCCTACACCGCGCCCTTCGTGGCACTGGCCTGGTTGCTGCTGAGTTTTGCCCCGGCACAGCCATCGCCCATTTCGATTGAAATGACGGTGGCCAACCTTATGGCCGCTTACTGGAGGGGACTGGGCCAAGTCATGCTTCTCGACCAGCCATTGGCCGGCGCGCTGATCGCTGTGGGCTTGTTGATTGCCAACCCACGCGCCGCCGGGTGGGCGCTGCTGGGTTGCGCCGCAGGCTTGGCATTCTCCCTGCTGCATCACGACACGACCCAAGCCCTGTCGGGGCTCGGCGGCTATAACCCGGCCCTGGTGGCGCTGGCTCTCAGCCAACAACGCCGCCAGCGATGGTTGCCGCTGGCGGGTATTGTGCTGGCGGTCATGCTCACACCGGGCTTTCTCGCCCTGGGTCTGGCGCCGCTGACTGCGCCCTTCATCCTGGCCTGCTGGCTGGTTCATGCCACGGCCCGGATGTGGCAACCTGCCAGTCTCGACACTGCGCCTTGCGCTTTGCGGGACAATCACCCTAGGCTTCGCTGACTATTGGTTCAGGCGAAAGTTATGGATAGCAACAACTGGCGTGAACGCCTCTACGTGATCATTTTCCAGACCGACACCGTGGCCGGCCGGCGCTTCGACAGCACCCTGCTGTTGATCATCCTCGCCAGCCTGGTGATCGTGATGCTCGACAGCATCGACAGCGTGCACCAGAACTACGCGTCCCTGCTGGCCGCCATCGAGTGGGGGTTCACCTTCATCTTCATCGTCGAATACGGCCTGCGCCTGTACTGCTCGCCCAAGCCCCTGCGCTACGCGTTCAGCTTCTACGGCCTGGTGGACTTGCTGGCGATCGTGCCCGGGATCCTGGCGCTGTACTACAGCGACGCCCAGTATCTGTTGATCGTTCGCATCATTCGCATGCTGCGGATTTTCCGCGTGCTCAAGCTCAGCCCTTACCTCAAGCAAGCCAACTACCTGATGGCGGCGTTGCGGGGGAGCAAGCAGAAAATCATCGTATTCCTGGTCAGCGTATCGACCCTGGTGACCGTGTTCGGCACCTTGATGTACGTCATCGAAGGCCCCCAAAACGGTTTCACCAGCATTCCCAAGGGCATCTATTGGGCCATCGTGACGCTGACAACCGTGGGGTTTGGCGACATCGTGCCCAAGACGCCATTGGGCCAGGTGGTTTCGTCCCTGGTGATGATCACCGGTTACTCGATCATCGCCGTGCCGACGGGTATTTTCACCGCAGAACTGGCCACGGCCATGCGCGGTGACCAGCTCAAGCATGATTGTCCGGTCTGCAGTAAAAACAACCACGATCATGGCGCTGCTTTCTGCTCCCGTTGCGGCAATGCGCTGTTCAAGAAACTGGAATAGAAGGCATTTTCAATGTTAACAGCCCCTTGAGACGGCCTCATCATCAATGGCAAGCATGTCCGATATCAGCCACAGAGCCTGTTCCAGAGCCTGCTAAGTCTTTAGCCTCACGCCACTCTTCCCATTCACTGACGAGATTGCCATGAGTGCCCACTCACCCACCGTATCCGCCAGCACCAGCCTGACCCGCGGCATGGTTCTGCTGTTTGCCTTTTGCTGCGGCGCCATCGTTGCCAATCTTTACTACGCCCAGCCCATCATCGAACTGATCGCGCCCGATGTCGGCCTGAGCAGCACCATGGCCAGCCTGATCGTCTCGCTGACCCAGATCGGTTATGCCCTGGGCCTGTTTTTCCTGGTGCCGCTGGGGGACCTGCTGGAAAACCGTCGCCTGATGATCATCACCACCGTCGTGGCGATTGCCAGCCTGTTGGCGGCGGCGTTCACCGACCAGCCCAACGTGTTCCTGCTGGTTTCGCTGCTGGTGGGGTTCAGTTCGGTATCGGTGCAAGTCCTGATCCCGCTGGCGGCGCACTTGGCCCCGGAGGAGTCCAGAGGGCGGGTGGTGGGCGGGATCATGGGCGGCCTGCTGCTGGGGATCCTGCTGGCGCGGCCAGTCTCAAGCGTGGTGGCCGATCACTTCGGCTGGCGGGCGATGTTCATGATCGCCGCGGCCTTGATGGCGGCGATCAGCATCGTGCTGGCATTGACCGTGCCCAAGCGCCAACCCGATCACAGCGCCTCTTATGGCCAACTGCTGGGCTCGCTCGGCACCCTGTTGCGCCAGCAGCCGCTGTTACGGCAACGGGCGTTTTACCAGGCCTGTATGTTCGCCACCTTCAGCCTGTTCTGGACCGCCGTGCCGCTGGAGCTGTCGCGCAATCATGGCCTGTCGCAAACTGAAATCGCCCTGTTCGCCCTGGTCGGTGCCATTGGTGCAATTGCCGCGCCCATCGCCGGGCGCCTGGCGGATGCCGGCCATACCCGCATGGCTTCGCTGCTGGCAATGTTGTTGGCCAGCCTGAGTTTTCTGCCAGCGTTCATCCATCCGCTCTACAGCGTCATTGGCCTGGCGGTGACCGGTGTGGTGCTGGATTTCTGTGTGCAGATGAACATGGTCCTGGGCCAGCGAACCATCTATGCCCTGGATGCCAAAAGCCGCAGCCGTCTCAATGCGCTGTACATGACCAGCATTTTCGTCGGCGGCGCCTTCGGTTCATCGATTGCCAGCGCGGTATATGAGCACGGCGGCTGGTTGTGGGTGGTGATCGTCGGCAGTGCCTTCCCGCTGATGGCCTTGCTGGGTTTCCTGAAGGCCTCGAAAAAACACGCGTTGGCGGCGGCCTGATACCGTCGCGGCAGGGTCGCAATGCCCGGCGGCAAAGCCTGCCGGGCAACGTCAAAGAGCGGTCAGATGCGCACGTTGCCTCGCGGCCCGGCAACTGCCCAGATGATCAGGCCCAGCACTGGCAACAGCAGGATCAACAGCACCCACAGGACTTTTGCCCCCGTTCCCGCGCCACTCTTGAGCACATTGATGATCGCCCAGATATCGAGCGCCAGGATGATCAGGCCAATCAGACCGTTGAAGGTGGAACCCATGGTGTCGCTCCCAGATGATGATTTGCACACTTAGGATAGCGGGAGCCCGACGAGGGTTCCGTTTTATTGCTCAGACGTGGATCGCAACCTTCAAGGCTTCCAGGGCCGGCGCGGCGGCAATGCCGACGTCGGCGCACAGCTCGAGCACACGCGGCACGTCGTTGCCGTACACCAGAACCATCTGCAGTTCATCGTCGAGCAACTGGCTGAAATTCATCAGCACATAGCCGCCGTTTTCCTTGTTCAGGCTGCTCATCTGGATCTGGATGCGATTGAGCGCCGTCAAGGCTTCGGTTTTCGCCAGTTGCTTGGGCTTGAGATTGAAGGCCACGCCAGGGCCGAACGAGGCGACGATCTGTTCGAACAGGTCTACATAAGTATCGGCCTGGAACAACACGGTGTCCGGCAGACTCCCCACCACCACCCATTCGCCCAATGGAATCGGGAAGCTGTCGTCGTAGTTGATGTCCGGGTTGGCCGCCAGAAAAGCCGCCGGGTCGGCGTAGGCCTGGGCCGCTTCGTCAGCAATTTTCGCAACGTCGGCATCGCCCAGGCAGCCGGAGCTTATTTTGCTGATGAGTTCGACGAGTGCGGCTTTCATGGGGAAATCCTGTGGCGATTGGGTTTTGAGGGCGCGCAGGATAGCGCATCACATTGATTGAGTCAGGCACCTGTGGCGAGGGCGCTTTTGTGGCGAGGGGATTTATCCCCGCTGGGCTGCAAAGCAGCCCCAAAAAATAACCTGACACAACGGATTGGTTGTAGGGCCGCTTCGCGCCCCAACGGGGATAAATCCCCTCGCCACAGAAGCAGCGTCAGACTTCAGGTACTTCCCAGCAGATAGAGATCAGCCCAGCAACTTTTCCAACTGCGCCGTGGTATCCACCGCGCCCATGGTCCGGGCTGCATCCAGGGCCGAGACGCCGTTGGCGTCCTTGGCCTTGGGGTCGGCACCCTTGCTGATCAGGTAATCGACGATCTCCACACGATTGAACATCGCCGCCATCATCAATGCGGTGCGACCATCGAAGGAAGCGCCTTCCACCTGCGCCCCGCCGTCCACCAGCGCGCTGACCACGGCCAGGTCGCCCTTGAACGCTGCGCCGGCAATCGGGCTCTGGCCGTTGTCGTTGCGGATTTCCGGATCGGCCTTGTTTTCCAGCAGCACTTTCACCGTCTCCACATGCCCGTGGTAAGCGGCCAGCATCAGCAAGGTGTCGCCTTTGTGATTACGCAGGTTGGGCGGCAGGCCTTTGCTCAGCAAGGCGGCCATCATGGCAGCGTCGCCCTGGCGGGCGACATTGAACACCTGTTCGGCAAACTCCGCAGCCTCTTCCGGGGTCATCTGGCGGCTTGTATCGGACATGGGGAACTCCACTTAAGTCTTCGCAAAGCGGCTAGTTTCCCGAGGGACTCCAGGCCTGTCATCCCTTTTTTCTCTGCACCGTGCATAGCCAGAATCAATAACGGTACTGTCCTTGCTGAATCTGCGCTACCAATTGCCGGTCGACCCGCACATAGGTCGCGGTGCCGGGCAGCCAGGCATAGACCGGCTCATCGCCCGTGGCGCACGGGTCGAAGGCTTCGCTCCTGAGACGGTTTTTCTGGTATTTGAAGGTGCCGGTGGTGTCCATCTTCACCTTGATGCGCAGGAACAACGGCACCGCATAGGCCGGCAATTTGCACTGCAAAAACTGCAACAGCTCAGCAAAATCCAGGGTCGCCAGGGATTCGGACGGGGTAATCGCCGCCATGCCGGCGCGGCCATTGGTACCATTGATCTCGACGCCATACGCCACTGCCTCGGCCACCTGCGGGTGCTGCAGCAATACATTTTCAACTTCGGTGGTGGAGACGTTCTCGCCTTTCCAGCGATAGGTGTCACCGAGGCGATCAACGAACTGCCCATGGCCGAAACCGATATTGCGCAACAGGTCACCGGTATTGAAGTAACGGTCGCCAGGCACGAAGACATCTTTGAAGATGGTTTTTTCGGTCTTGGCCGGATCGGTGTAGCCGTCCAGCGGTGCCTTGTCGTCGATGCGCGCCATCAGCAGGCCGGCTTCGCCCTTGGGCACTTTCTGCATTCGGCCTTGCAGATTGCGCAACGGCGCCCCGCTGTCATGGTCGTACTGCACCAGCTCCCAGCCCATCAGCGAAAACCCGACGGTGTTGTCGAAATTCAGCACATTGGTGAAACCGATATTGCCGTCGCTGGCCGCGTACAGCTCGCAGATATGATCGACACCAAAACGCGTCTTGAACGCCGCCCAGGCCCCGGGGCGCAAGCCGTTGCCGATCATCTTCCGGACCTCATGCCGCCGGTCCTCGGCACTGGCGGGCTGGTCGACCAGGTAGCGACACAACTCACCGACATAGCCCAGGGTGGTGGCCCGGTAACGGCGAACGTCACTCCAGAACTGGCTGGCGCTGAACTTGCGCCGGATCGCAAACCCCGAGGCGCCGCAGATCGCCGCCCCCCAGCACACGCACAGCCCCGTGGCGTGGTACAGCGGCAGCGTGCAATACAAAACATCCGCGGGCTGCATGTCCAGGGCGATCAGGCCGAAACTGGTGGAAGTGCGCATCCAGCGCCCGTGGCGGAACACCCCTGCCTTGGGCAAGCCGGTCGTGCCCGAAGTGTAGAGATAAAAACATGGGTCGTTGAAAAAAACCTGCTGGCTGCTGGCCGGGTTTTCGCCTGGGTAACTGGCGCTGCTGCTTATCAGGTCGATGAAACCGCAAGGCACGGCAGCGCTGTCCTGGTCGGCGATCCACCAGGTTCGCTCGCCTGACAGCGAAGTGCGGGCTCGCACGTCGTTGAACGCCGCGACCCGTTCTTCCCCGACCACCACCGCGACAGGGGCGACCAACGCCAGGCTGTGCACCAGCGCATCCCCGGTCTGTGAAGTGTTGACCATGGCGCTGACCGCACCCACTTTCGCCACCGCCAGCACCGTCACCAACAACTGTGGCCGGTTCTCGATGAAAATCGCCACGCAATCGCCCTTGCCGATGCCCTGCGCCAACAGGTAATGAGCGATGCGATTAGCCTGTTCGTTGGCCTGTGCATAACTCAATACCGTGTCGCCACACAGCAATGCCGGCCCTTGGGGATTGCGCTGCGTGGCCTGTTCGAAACACCAGCCCAGGCCACAGGGCTGGGTCGGGTCCTGGACGTTGGCCAGCTTCATGCCTCTGACGATACGGGGAATGGCCCTGGCAATCGTGGGTAGCTTGCGCAGCATCTTGCCCCAGGTAATGGCGTCGCTGGATGTACGACTCATGGTCACTCCCGTTTGACCTCGTGGGTCTCGGTTCTTGTTGTCGGGCTGGAGCTCAATTGCGGTCGAAATTACGCCAGCGATTCCGGCGCTGTACATGCGGTTTTTGCAATGTTTTGTATCCACCCTCGCAGACAGGCGGAGCAAGAGCGTCAGAAATTCAATTGGTTCAACAAAAAATCGCCCGACCACGCAAAATGCAGGATGCACGGTGGCCATTCATGCAAGTTGCACGAAAGCAAAAATGAAGGGAAATGTTAAATGATTGTTTTATAACGACTTTTATTCAAGCCCAACGCTGGCACAGACACTGCAACACCCTCTCCACGGTTTGCCACCACCCTGGAGCAGTCAAATATGAACATGATTCAAGAAAAGTTTGCGTCCCTGTTTTCCAACTACGAAGTGACCACCCAGGCCCGCCCGGATGGCGGTATCCTGCTGACCTTGCGCAACAGCGAAGGCAAACTGTTTAAACGCACAATTTCCTACGCTCAGTTGCACGCCGGGGACCAACTGTCCTGGGCAATCAGCGCCATCCGTCGCGACCTGGCGGAACAAGCCAGCGAATTGCCACAGATCGCCATGCTGCAGAGCCAGCATCGTTTTGCGCTGCCGACCTATCACAGCGCCTGATTCTCTTTACAGAATCGTGTGGGAGCGGAGTTGCTCGTAAAGGCGGTGTGTCAGCTAACCGACATGCCGCCTGACACGCAGCCTTCGCGAGCAAGCCCGCGCCCTCAGGTATCAAAAGGCTGAAGGTTCGATCCGGGCAAAACTGTCCACCGTGACATGCCCTTGCAGCTCACCGCCCTCGCGCGCCAATCCGCACGTTGCCATGCCGGCATCACGAGCCGCGTCCAGCTCCTGGACGATATCCGACAGAAACAGAATCTCCTCCGGCGATACGCCCACCGCCGCGCTGATGCGCTGGTAGGACTGCGCCTCCCGCTTGGGCCCCGAGGTGGTGTCGAAATAACCATTGAACAAAGGCGACAGATCGCCCGCTTCGGAACAGCCGAAAATCAGCTTCTGTGCCTGAATCGAGCCCGAGGAATAAACGAACAGTTGGAAACCTTCCTGATGCCAGCGCTGTAGCGCCTGAACCGCATCCGGGTAGACGTGCCCTTTCAACTGCCCCGCCTGATACCCCTGCTCCCAGACCATGCCCTGCAACGCCTTGAGCGGCGTGGCCTTGCGGTCTTCGGCGATCCACTCCAGCAGGATCGCGATGACGCGCTCCAGGTCAGCCCCCGGCTCACCGGTGTCCTGACGCACCGCTGCCAATTGCTCGGCCACGTCGGCGCGGTCGGCATGCTGGCGAACGAAATCCGGGAGATGTCTGGCGGCATAGGGGAACAACACATCGAACACGAAACTCACCGCGCTGGTGGTGCCTTCGATGTCAGTGAGAATGGCTTTGATCGGCACAGGCTCAGTCCTCCAGGCGCGGGAAACGGCTGGCGATGTCGTCGCCAGTGAACTTCGCGACCCAACCTTCCGGGTTGTTGAACAGGCGAATGGCAACGAAATGCGGATGCTCGCCCATGTCGAACCAGTGCGGCGTGCCCGCGGGCACCGAGATCAGGTCGTTCTTTTCGCACAGTACGGCGTAGACGTAATCGTCGATGTGCAGGGTAAACAGGCCACGACCGGCGACGAAAAATCGTACTTCGTCTTCCGCATGGCGATGTTCATCGAGGAATTTGGCCCGCAGTTCGGCTTTTTGCGGGTGGTCGCTGTTGAGGCTGATGACGTCGACCGTGACGTAGCCACGCTCGGTCATCAACCGGTCGATCTGGGTCTGGTAGGCAGCAATCACTTCGTCCTGGCCGGCGCCGGGCTGGATTTTGGTCGCCGCTTCCCAGCGGTCGAAACGAACACCTTTATCGGCCAGGGTCACGGCGATGTCTTCGAAGTGGGTCAGCACCTTGTTCGGAATGTCGGGGCTTGAGACGTGGTAGACGGACAGGCTGCTCATGGTTAGGGCTCCAGCAAATTAACGGTTCAGGAGTGCGCGGGTCTTGAGCTCACACTCAAACAGGAACTCGAACGCTTCGATCTGGCGCAGGGCATCGTTCATGCTCGGCCCCCAGGTATACAGGCCATGACCGCGAATCAGGTAACCGACGCAATCGGGGTGAGCCTCGAGCCACGGTTGCACCTGGCCGGCCAGGCGCGCGATGTCCTGGTCGTTGTCGAAAATCGGCACGCGGACACAGGACTCGTGGGTCGACACACCGCTGAAAGCCTTTTGCAATTCGTAGTCTTCAAAGTCGATGAAGGCTTCGTTTGTCAGGCGCGACAACACCGTAGCGTTCACCGAATGGGTGTGCAACACCGCGCCGATCTCCGGGCGCCAGCGGTACAGCTGGGTATGCAGCAAGGTTTCGGCGGAGGGTTTCTTGCCGCGTTCCAGGCTGTTGCCGTCCAGGTCGGTGGCGAGCACATCGTCGAGGCCCAGTTGCCCCTTGTGCTTGCCGGACACGGTGAGCAAGGCCTGGTCAGGCGCAAGCCGGGTCGAATAGTTGCTGCTGGTGGCCGGGGACCAGCCGCGGCCATACAAAAAACGCCCGGCGTCGATGATTTCCCGGGCGAGCTGTTCACGGGTAAGGCTCATGGCCTGTCCTCTTGCATACGTGTGGCAATGATAACGGCTGCAGCGAAGGCTGCGAGGCTGGCGATGCTGAAAGTCCAACTGGCACCCAGGGCGCTCCAGCTGTAGCCGGAATACAACGCGCCCAACGCCCCGCCCATGCCGGCCAGGGCGGCGTACAACGCCTGGCCCTGACCTTGCTGGCGAGGGCCGAAGCTACGTTGCACGAAATGGATGGCAGCGGCGTGAAAACTGCCGAAGGTCGCCGCGTGCAGCACCTGGGCAAACAACAAAACCCAGAGAAACTCGGCCAGTGAGCCCAATAGCAGCCAACGCAACGCCGCCAGCAGGAAACTCACCAGCAGCACCCGACGCACGGAAAACCGCGCCAGGATCCGGCTCATCAGCAGGAAGATCAGGACCTCCGCCACCACCCCAATGGCCCAGAGCATACCGATCAACCCGCGGCTGTAGCCCAGGCCTTCCAGGTGCAACGTCAGAAAGGTGTAATACGGCCCATGACTGACCTGCATCAGCCCCACGCAGCCATAGAACGCCAGCACGCCAGGGTTGCGCAGTTGCCGCAGAAACCCCTCCCCCGCCACTCGCGGTCCCTGGGTCGGCTGGGCGTTGGGGACCCAGAAACTGGCGAGCACGATGCCGCCCATGATCAACACCAGTGCCACCGGATAGATGTCCAGGCTCAGCCATTCAAACAGCCGGCCGAGCGCGACCACGGTGATGATGAAACCGATGGAACCCCACAGGCGAATCTGGCTGTAGCGCGACGTCTGCCCGCTCAAGTGGGCCAGGGTAATGACTTCGAACTGCGGCAATACCGCGTGCCAGAAGAACGCGTGCAGCGCCATGACCAAGGCCAGCCAGGCGTAGCTCTGGTCGATGAAGATCAGCGAGAACGTCAGCAGCGTGCAAATGGCACCAAAGCGCACGATCGCCAGGCGCTGGCCGGTGTAATCCCCCAGCCAGCCCCAGATATTCGGTGCCACACAGCGCATCAGCATGGGGATCGCCACCAGCTCGCCGATGCGCGCCGCGTTGAACCCCAGGTGATCGAAATACAACGCCAAAAACGGCGCCGTCGAACCGAGCAGCGCGAAATAGAACAGATAGAAACTGGAGAGCCGCCAGTACGGCAGAGCCGCCATGGTCGTCAGGCCACGGCGGTCGGCAGGTCAGCCATCAAAGCTGGCCCAGCACCGGGGTGCTGACCCGCACGTCGGCATTCTGGCCGCGATGACGCAACAAGTGGTCCATCAGCACGATCGCCATCATCGCCTCGGCAATGGGCGTGGCGCGGATGCCGACGCACGGGTCATGGCGGCCCTTGGTAATGACGTCCACCGGGTTGCCATGGACGTCGATGGAGCGCCCCGGCGTGGTGATGCTGGAGGTTGGCTTCAAGGCCAGGTGCGCCACGATCGGCTGGCCCGAGGAAATGCCACCGAGGATGCCACCGGCGTTATTGCTCAGGAAACCTTGCGGGGTCAGCTCGTCGCGGTGCTCGGTGCCGCGCTGGGCGACACAGGCGAAACCGGCGCCGATTTCCACGCCCTTCACCGCGTTGATGCTCATCAGCGCGTGGGCCAGTTCGGCATCGAGCCGGTCGAAAATCGGCTCGCCCAGGCCCGGCATCACACCTTCGGCCACCACGGTGATCTTCGCGCCGACCGAATCCTGATCCCGGCGCAGCTGGTCCATGTAGGCCTCCAGCTCCGGCACCTTGTCTGGATCGGGGCAGAAAAAAGCGTTCTGCTCCACCGACTCCCAGGTCTTGAACGGGATTTCGATGGGACCCAACTGGCTCATGTAGCCACGAATCACGATGCCCTGGCTGGCCAGGTACTTCTTGGCAATCGCACCGGCCGCCACGCGCATGGCGGTTTCCCGGGCCGAACTGCGACCACCGCCACGGTAATCACGCTCGCCGTACTTATGGTGGTAGGTGTAGTCGGCGTGGGCCGGGCGGAACAGATCCTTGATGGCCGAGTAGTCCTTGGACTTCTGGTCGGTGTTGCGGATCAGCAGGCCGATGGCGCAGCCAGTGGTGCGTCCTTCGAACACACCGGACAGGATTTCGACTTCATCGGCTTCCTGGCGCTGGGTGGTGTGGCGGCTGGTGCCCGGCTTGCGCCGGTCCAGGTCACGCTGCAGATCGTCCAGGGAAATCTCCAGGCCCGGCGGGCAGCCGTCGACAATGGCGACCAACGCCGGGCCATGGCTTTCGCCCGCGGTGGTGACGGTGAACAGCTTGCCGTAGGTATTGCCGGACATGCAGGGTGCTCCGTGAAATCGCTGAATTCGTGATGGGCGCCAGTATACGCAGGCTCCCTCAGTAGTTCATCCTCGAACCTTATCGGTGGCCGTCAGTCCAACCGGCACCTTCGTAACCAATGGCGTAATGATGTTAAAGCTGCTTGCCTTAAGCCTTGCCCTGTTTACCGGCCTGCTTTCCAGCCTGGCCCAGGCCACCGTCCTGCAACGACCGATCAGCCTTGACACGGGTAACGGCGAGCTTTTCGGCTCGCTGCTGTTGCCCAAGTCCGACGCACCTGTGCCGGTTGTCCTGATCATTTCCGGGTCGGGTCCTACAGACCGTGATGGAAACAACCCCGACGGCGGGCGCAACGATAGCCTCAAACGCTTGGCCTGGGTGCTGGCCAAACACAACATCGCCAGCGTGCGCTATGACAAACGCGGGGTAGCCGCCAGCCTTGCCGCGACCCCGGACGAACGCAACCTGAGCGTCGAAGCCTACGTGGCCGACGCCGTGGCCTGGAGCCGCAAACTGGCCGCCGATCCACGCATGGGTCCATTGATCCTGCTGGGTCACAGCGAAGGCGCCCTGATCGCCAGCCTCGCCGCCCCCCAGGCGAATGCAGCCGCGGTCATCTCGCTGTCCGGCAGTGCCCGGCCGATCGATCAGGTGCTGCGTCAACAACTGAGCAGCCGCCTGCCTCCCCCCCTGATGGCGCGCGCCAATGAGCTGCTGGACAGCCTCAAGGCCGGTCGCCTCGACCAGAACGTACCGCCGCAACTGCAGGTCATCTTTCGTCCCAGCGTGCAGCCCTACCTGATCTCGCTGTTCCGCCAAGCGCCGGCCCAGGCTTTCGCGGCGCTGAAGATGCCGGCGCTGATTATCCAAGGCAGCCATGACATTCAAGTCAGCGTCGATGACGCCAGGCAGTTGCAAGCCGCCAAACCCGATGCCGAGCTGGCGCTGATCAAGGGCATGAACCACGTCATGCGCATCGTTCCCAAGGACATGAAAGAGCAATTGGCTTCCTACAAAAATCCAAACCTGCCCCTGGCGGCCGAATTGGGCACGAAAATCCTCGGTTTTATTAGCTCATTACCCGCTCGATAGACGGTTTTCCCCCTCCAGTCCTGGCAAAAACGGCCGATAGACCGGTGTCGGACAGCGCTATGGCTGCCGATCAGCCGGCCTGGACAGGATTTTGCCGTTATGACTGACACTCAAACTTCACCCGACACCCCCGCCGAAACGCCCGCCGCTCCAGTGGCGGAGCTGCCTTGGGCGGATGTGCAGGCCGAGCACCATAAAATGCTCCGCCTGGCACCGCTCAAGACCGACCGTGCCACGGGTGCGCGGCCGCTGCGGTTTGTCGAATTCAGCTATGCCGAGCGCCACAGCAAGGAGCGCAGTTTGCTGCGCATGAGCGTTCAACTGCCGGGCCAGCGAGTGCGCAAGGAACAGAATCATCTGGACGTGTGGGCCGATCACGTCGAAAAACGCCTGTATTTTTCCCCGGACAGCTTGCAGGTCGAGCCGCTGAACCGCGGCATTGGCCGCTTCCTCGCCGCCCAGGGCATTACCTGGGCCAAGAAGCGCTGGTCGAGCTACCGGGTCGATGGCAGCGATCTGAATAACAAGGACGCGCTGAACGAAGACACCCGCCTGCGCCGCGACCACTTCTTGAAAGCCCATGGTTTTGAAGTGGTCTACGCCGACGCCCAGCACCTCAAAGGCAGCGTCAAGCCAGCGCAGGTGGGCAATCTGCTGGGGGACTGGAACACCGAAAAACTGCAGTTCGTGGAAATTCTCGAAGCCGCACAGATGCTCCAGCAAGCCGAGCAGAACCTGGCGGAGCAAGAGGTCAAACTCAAGCAGCAGGAAGAAAAGGTCGCCAAGTTCAAGCGCGAAGACAACGGCCTGCGTTTCACCATTACCTGCCTGGTGGCATTTGCCATGTTCCAGGCTGGGTTGTTGATCTGGATTGCGACGCGGCACTGATTGCCGGCTGCTTGACACATAATCCTGTGGCGAGGGGATTTATCCCCGCTGGGCTGCGCAGCAGCCCCCTGCAAGAATTCTGATACTCCGCAGGTGGCTGGTTTTAGGGGTGCTTCGCACCCCGCGGGGATAAATCCCCTCGCCACAAGGACAGTTCCGCCAGATCGATCAGGTCAAACCCGCGAAGCAAACAATGCCTGATGCTGGCGGCACTGTTCAGCACTGAGCATGAATACACCGTGCCCGCCACGTTCGAAGTCCAGCCAGGCAAAATCGACTTCCGGGTACAACGCCTCGACGTGAACCTGACTGTTACCGACCTCGACAATCAACAAGCCCTTCTCGGTCAGATGATCGGCGGCCTCGGCCAGCATCCGGCGCACCAGGTTCAGGCCATCATCGCCACAGGCCAGGCCCAGCTCCGGTTCGTGCTGGTACTCCTGCGGCATGTCGGCGAAATCTTCGGCATCGACGTAGGGCGGGTTCGACACGATCAGGTCGAAACGCTGGCCCGGCAAACCCTCGAAACCATCTCCCTGGACAGTGAACACACGCTCGTCGACGCCGTGGCGCTCGATGTTCTGGTTGGCCACTTCCAACGCTTCGAACGACAGGTCGGCCAGCACCACCTCCGCCTCCGGGAACTCAAAAGCGCACGCGATGCCGATGCAGCCGGAACCGGTGCAGAGGTCGAGAATCCGTGCCGGTTCCTGACCCAGCCAGGGCGCAAAACGGTTTTCGATCAGTTCACCAATGGGCGAGCGTGGAATGAGCACGCGTTCGTCGACGATGAAAGACATCCCGCAGAACCAGGCTTCACCCAGCAGGTAGGCCGCCGGGATGCGTTCGGCGATACGTCGGCGCAGCAGGCGCTGCACATGAACCAGCTCTTCGTCTTCGAGACGGCAGTCCAGGTAGCTATCGGCAATTTCCCATGGCAGATGCAGCGCGCCCAACACCAACTGACGGGCTTCATCCCACGCATTGTCGGTGCCATGGCCGAAAAACAGATCCTCTCCATGGAAACGGCTGACGGCCCAACGTATATGGTCGCGCAGGGTACGGAGACGGGAAGTGATCACGGCGGCAAACTCCAAAAAAACGACTGGCGAGTCTACCAGCCAATCACTCCCCCCACCAAAACACGGCTCAAACACGCGCGAATAAGGCCGCGACAGATGTAGGATTTATCCGTTTTTCGCGCTGACTATTGAACAAGACGGACATCTTGACAAGGCTGTAGGCCAGCAACGACGGCCCTTGCGATGGAAGCGATTCACAGAACCGCTCAGCCAGAGGAGAATGTCGCAAAAGCCCCACTCGAAGGAGCCCCAGAATGTCCGTTCCAAAAACGATGTTTCAACTCAGCGGTCGCGGTTACGCGGCGGCCAATCTGAGTCAAGCGACGCTGATCATCATCGATGCCCAGAAAGAATACCTCGCCGGCCCCCTGGCATTGAGTGGCATGGATGCAGCGGTCGCGAACATCAGGCAATTGCTCGGCGCGGCCCGTGCCGCCGGCCGGCCGATCGTGCATGTGCGTCACCTGGGCACCCATGGCGGGCTGTTCGATCCACAGGGCGAACGCGGGGAGTTCATCACCGGCCTGGAACCCCAGGGCGACGAAACCGTGGTGGAAAAACTGCTGCCCAGCGCGTTTCACGGCACCGAGTTGAAAAAACGCCTGGAGGACTTCGGCCCCCTGGACCTGATCGTTTGCGGTTTCATGAGCCATTCCAGCGTCAGCACCACCGTGCGCGCCGCCAAGAACCTGGGCTTTCGTTGCACCCTGGTCGAAGACGCCTGCGCCACTCGCGATCTGCCGCACAAGGGCGGTGTCCTGAGCGCCGAACACGTGCACCAGACCGAGATGGCGATCATGGCGGACAACTTCGCCACCCTGGCTCTGACCCGCGATTTCATCTGACACCCCTTCGATAAGCGGCCCGTTGCGCCGCTTATCCGCAAAAGCCTCTCATTTGCCGCAATTGCCGTAGTGTCAGGAACAACCCGAACATCTTCCGGTCGAAGGGCCGATACCCATTGAGGAAGGTCGGAATGAAGTTATCCGATGGTTTTGACGCACGTCGCTTGCGGCCCAAAGGCCCGAGCAACTGGCGCTTGCGTTTCGGTGCCGCGCTCGCGGCGCTCCTGGCAACGCTCGGTGTATTGCTGGCGATGGCCGGCGCCGCCAGCCTGCTGGGTCGCCCGCCCGCCCTGGGCGAGTTGAATGCAACCGCGCTCGGCTCAACGATCATTCTGGTGATCGGCTTGCTGGTACTGCTTTTGGGCGTCTGGCTGTGGCGTCTTTGCCGCCGTCGGGCCCGCCAATCCCTGGAGCTGGCCATGGCTCCTCACCTGATGAAAAAGCACGACTGACCCGCCGCCCGACGTTTTGTCGCGCCTGTTCCCGCAGGAGTTGGGTAAACTGGCCGGCCTTCGCGGAGGCTGACATGCAAGACGACGACTTTTCCCTGTTCAAAAGTGCGATCCAGGGCGTTAAACCGATCAAGCACGACCGTGCCGAGACCGGCAAACCCAAGGCGGATCGCGCACAAATCGCCAAGCTGCGCCAGGCCGCCACGGTGCGCACCGATGCCACGACGGTGGATGGCTTGTCCGACCAGTTCGTGATCGACGTAGGCCCTGAAGACGAGCTGATGTGGGCTCGCGACGGCGTTCAGGAAAGCCAGATGCGCAAGCTGAAGGTTGGCCAGATCCCCTTCGAAGGCAGTCTCGACCTGCACGGCATGACCGTGGAAAAGGCCCGGGAAACCCTCTGGGCCTTCCTGGCCGAAGCCACCCGCTTCGAGATTCGCTGCGTGCGCGTCACCCATGGCAAGGCCGTGCGACTGGACGGCAAGCGGCCGATGATCAAGAGCCACGTCAACACCTGGCTGCGCCAGCACCCGCAAGTGCTGGGCTTCACCTCCTGCCAGGCGAAACACGGTGGCGCCGGGGCGGTGTACGTGATGCTCAAGCGCACCATGATGGAAGGCCGCGACGAGTAGCGCCCGATTGCCGAGCTTGCAGCGCCGTGTCCGCCACCGTACCCTTGCCCTTTGCGTAAAATCCCACAGGTAGTTTCATGTCTCTGGAACAGAATTACACCGCTATGTAGAGTGGGTTTAGCTTGGTGTTCAGAGGTAATGAAATCGGGGACTTAGTACTTAGGGCCACCTGATTTTTCTTCCCAAAACGCAACAACTGGTACGGAAATTGGTACAAGAACTCGTGCATCCAAAAGCCCCGCGTCTGCAGAAACGACACGGGGCTTTTTCTTAGCCGGAGACACCCTTTTTCGCTCCCTCACTGCTGGCTTCGGCCAATAGGAGTCGTTCCGGTTAGGAAATCAGAAACAAATTCAGAGCGAGATAGCGGATTCCCTAGGTGTCATTCATCTGGCCAAGCGTCCAGTGTGGATGGAATAACAGTAGCAAGATGACATCCATGCGTAGTAGCGTTGCGCCCCTACGACCCCAATCGGGTGAACGTGCAACGGAGCAGGCAAATGGATTTTGTAGAACGCTTAAACGCAATGTCAGCGAAGGTTAATCAACTAGCGTCGACGATACAAACCGAGGAAGCAACAAAGACTGCTTTTGTCATGCCGTTCATTCATACCGTGCTGGGCTACGATGTTTTCGACCCCTCCGAAGTCGTCCCCGAATATGTATGCGATGTCGGCACCAAAAAAGGGGAAAAAATTGATTACGCGATCCTGAAAGGCGGACAAATCCAGATATTGATCGAAACAAAAAAAGTCGGCGAGCCGCTCCATATCAACCATGCGAGCCAACTGTTCCGATATTTCCATGTCACCACTGCGAGAATCTCCATCCTTACAAATGGCAGATTCTATCGGTTCTACACTGATCTTGATGCACCAAACAAAATGGATGAGAAGCCATTTCTAGAGATCGATCTGCTTAACATTGATGAGCACGTCATCCCTGAGCTTCAAAAACTTACGAAATCCGCTTTCGATGTTGATTCAATCATCAATGCTGCAGGTGAACTGAAGTATGTGGGAAATATAAAAAAGGAAATAGCTAAGCAGTTCACCCAGCCTGATGATGATTTCGTTCGTTTCTTCGCATCGCGAGTCTACGAGGGGGTTATCACCCAAAAAATTAGAGATCAGTTCACCCAACTCACAAGAAAAGCCGCTTCCCAGTTTCTTAGTGATCAGATCAACGACAGGTTGAAGTCAGCGATGAGCAAAGCCACGTTTCCCACGCTCGCCGAATCGGTCGTCGCTGAAAATCAGGCTGAAGCCCAAGAACAGCCTGAAGACCGCTTTCTAACTACGATGGAGGAGTTGGAAGGTTTCCATATTATCAAAGCGATCGTCCGGACCGTCATAGATGCAAAGCGAATAGCTAGCAGAGATACGCAGAGCTACTTCGGCGTCCTCCTAGACGACAACAACCGAAAACCTATCGCCAGACTTCACTTCAATCGTAGCCAAAAATATCTTGGGGTATTCGACAAGGACAAAGTCGAAACGCGCCATCCAATCACCTCGCTGGACGAAATCTACGAGTTTTCAGCCGCGCTGAAAGAGACGATTTCTTTCTACCAAGAAGTCTAAGCAGAAACTTCCCAGCCTTTGGCCTGCGAACATGAGGGCTGGGTTACGCTTTTTAGCAAACCGCAGCTTGGCGTATTTCAGCAGGACTACGTGGGCGAGGATTGCACCGCTATATAGGGTGGGTTCTGCTTGGGGTAGGGCCATGACCTTCCTTAGCAATCAACATCACTCGACAAGTCAAGTAGCCTGTAGCAAAGTACTATGATAATTTTTGGATAATAGCCAAGCGGTCAAATAAGGAGGTTTAATTGAAAGAATTCACTAGTCCTTTCTCTAGCATTCCATTAGGTCTTTCTCCTGAGCGACATTTCTCAGAGGCTCTGACAAGATGGAATTACTTCCCTAATCAGAAAGACTCAGCCAGCGAAATGCCTCCCTGTTTTACGACACGACGCTTTACGCCAGAAATCGCTGAGGAATTATTAAAACTTCCTATCCAGGAAGCGCGAAAACAACACTGGTTCGATCTCGTTGAATACCGCGTTACTAGATACAATAACATCTCTCGAACTCTAGCTCTATTACACCCGCTTGCTTATGCAAGATTGCATGCAAAAATTATGGCCAATTACAAGGAGATAACGGAGTTAACATTCAGCAATCAAGGCGCCATTAAGATAGAAGAACATATCGATGGGCGAATGATAATCATGAACTATGAAAGTCATGATGCACGCACCAGCGCCGCTCTTGAAGACACTTTTGGGAAAAGATTTCGCGCCCACACAGATATTTCTAACTGTTTCGGCTCCATTTATACGCACTCTTTGGAGTGGGCTATACAAGGATACGAACAAGCAAAGAACAATCTTTTTACAAAGCCGAAGCATTGGAGCAGTCTTTTAGACGCGGCATTCAGAAACACAAAAAGAAACGAAACCTCTGGCCTACCTATTGGGCCGGCAACTTCCAACATAGCCGTAGAGATAATCTTGTGTCGAATTGATAAAGTGCTTGAAGGGCATAATTTTATTTTTACACGATACATAGATGACTACACAGCATACTGCGAAAGCCATGATGAAGCACAAAACTTTATCCGTTTATTGGGACAAGAACTCGCGAGCTATAGATTATCCCTAAACTTAAATAAAACCACCATTAAAGAGTTGCCCGAACCTTTGCAGGACCCATGGACCTCCTTGCTAAACAATGCTCTACCGAAGCGCACAGATAGCGAAGGAGTCCTTGCGCTAAACACTAGCGAGGCAATCAACTTTCTAGACTTTGCCGTCCGCCTTAACAAAGAAACTCCAGATGGCAGCGTGCTCAGATATGCTATTGGCGCTATAGCTTGTCGAGGAACTGGTGATGCCGCGATCGCGATTTTTAACTATGCTTTAAATCTTGCATGGCATTTCCCTGCCTTACTGCCTCTACTTGAAAAAATTGATGCTCGTTCAGAAGCGTACGATGTAGATGCAACACATGAAAAATTAAACACAATCATCACAGTAAATGCTTTACACAGACGCTCAGATGGAATGTGTTGGGCGCTTTATTATTTAAATCAGCTAAATCGCGAGCCTGGCGAAGATCAAATCAAGGAGGTGATCAACTCAAAAGACTGCGCAGCGATTACTATGCTATGCAAATTCAATAAATCGATTACCTTCGCAAAGGAATATGCACTGAGCGTTATCGACAACGCAACCCTTTATGAGCTAGATCAAAACTGGCTATTGCTTTACGAACTATTTTTACATAATCACATTGATAACCCCTATACAACTGAAGGCACATTCGACATCCTAAAAAAACATGATGTATCTTTCTTTTACCCTGTTGAAAGGGCAAGTCATGCAGAACAATTTTGCCACGTACTTTCGAACCCGTTCCAAGTTCCCGGTCAAACGATGCCGTTCAATCAGTGGATGCAAAAACGTGTAGCACCACCACCTCCTCCTAACCCGCCATCTCTTTTTGGATGATGACTACAAAGGAATCGCCCTGGCACAGCTTGATAGACTGGCTTTCAATATAATGGTTAGGTAGTGACGCACCGGATCTCCGCGGCTTTTTTGAGCAAGTTTTAAGTCCGTTTGTGGCCGAAAGCGGCCTGCTTGCTTCTGCCTCCAAGCAAGCGGGCCAGCGCCGCCTGGCGCAGTACACCGCAAAGACTATGCTTTTTATTTTCTCGATGGTGCAGACATGATGTCAGATGATTACTCCTTGCCTGAAGTGATTGAGAGGATTTACAGCAATCAGTTGGCGCTAGAGGCCGCTTTGATGGAGCTGACGTTGTACGTCGAGCAACGAGGAGCTCAAGATGTGGGCAAAAACGTTAGGGGGGCCTTGCAGACCATTGGAGAGAACGCGGGCTACATTCGTCAAGGCGTAGCAAAGCTAAAGAGTTTAGGCTCTTAACCATTGCAAACGCCGATTGTGCTTGGGTATGCGGCGGCTTAGGGACCAAAGGCCCGTAATTACTGGCTGTAGCACCCGCAGCGACCTGCTTGCGTTAATGCATATTGGGCATTGAATGGCATGGTTTGGCGTACGGTTTGCCCCATTTTTGCCCCAAACCTCTCTCCTCTTTAACAACGAACCGTGGAGCCAGGAGATGCGAATGCAGCAGCTACGCGTTAGAAACCATTACGTTCCGGAGCTGTATTTAAAGCAATGGGAGTGTGAGGGCAGGATTTCTACTTTTCGATTGCTAGTCCCCCATGAAAGCTTTCCCCTCTGGGAAGAGCTGCCCTTGAAAAGTATCGCTTTTCGACGACATCTCTACACGTCCCTGATTGGGCAAGAGGAGACAGATGAGATTGAGCGCTGGCTCGATCGTGAATTTGAAAGCCCAGCACGGGAGGCGATATTCCGCGTCATCAATGAGCAGCGCCTCACACCCGATCACTGGCGGCATTTGGTGCGCTTTGCTGTAGCCCAAGACGTACGAACTCCAGCACGGTTAAAGGAGTTTCTGAGCCGCCAAAAAAAGACATTGAAGCCGTTGATGGACGAAACATTGGCTCGAGCTATTGATAACCTTGAGCGGAGCGCCCGTGAAAATAAGCCACTTCAAGTTAAAGAAACTGTCGGGGCTGGTGAATTCCCTCTTAAAATCAGTATTGGGAAGCCTCACGTCGGAAAATGGCAAGTGCATGCCGAGACTACAGTCGGACGAGGGTTATGGCTTTGGAATATAAAGCATCTTTTGACTAACACCCTTAAACGCATCCCCCAACAAAGGTGGACCGTCCTTCATGCACCGGCAGGCATATCTTGGCCTACATCCGACAACCCTCTTATCAGATTGAATTATCAGGATGTTAATAATTATAACTTTAACGGTGGATGGGGAGTGAACAACACGGACATACTCCTTCCGCTTAGCCCAAAACACCTTCTTCACACAAGCATTGGTAAGCGTTCATGGACGCGAGGCACGGTTTTAGAGGAGGGTATGGCGCGTTTTTTGCGAAAAATCATAATTCAACATGCGGATCGTTACATATTCTCGCTAGAGCCGAGCGACGTCCACTTGATTCAACCTCGGCTCGTATGTTCGGAAACCTACAAAGACGAAGAGGAAGCTTGGCAAAACTGGCACAATGATCAGTGCCAGGCTGAGGCGGATCTCAGAAAGTAACAGGATGAGCTGTAACTCAGAGTCAAGCCCTTAGGATTTGGCTGCGGAGAGGGAACAGATCAAAGTTTGCCCAGCAATCTTGAGCTAAGCCTGCCCCAAAATGTCTCAGTCCTATTTGAATCACCTTGATGCCCTTAGATCCTAGATGAGCAGCAGCTGGTGCCATATCAGAATCTTGGGTCACCAACAATGCGACTTCATAAGTCCCATCTAAACCTAAACAGAGCATGTCCGTAACAAGTAAAGTGTCGACACCTTTTTCCTGAGTTGCCTTAATCGCGTTCGTGCAATGTGGACAGACATCCATCTCTGCGAAGCAGTGCGCGCAGTCCGGGTTTCGTTTAGGTCGTCTGTCCTGACAGGACACTCGGATACCCGGTCTACGACCTAACGTATTGAGCGCAAAATGCTTGTAAGAGCCATCACCATTTGGGTCGCTGGACGTGTAGATTCGGGTCTCTTGATACGTCAATGGCAACGGCGTGCCAGGAGTAGGTGAGGCATGAATTGACGCCAGATTTGTGAGGATGGGCCCCAGGTTGAACCAATCCACATTGAAACGATGATCTCGCAACGCTTGGCCCGATAAGCCTAGATGCTTTCCGTTCTCCTTCTGAAGCGTCGCCTGCAGGTTCCAATAATCAACAAAAACCATTGTCTTCATGCAAAAAATCCCTATACTGGTCCTATTACTGCCTACCCATAGAAATCTCTTTGGGTTTATTGATGTCTAGGGATCCTTCGGGATCCCTTTATCGTTTCAGAAGGTCGTAATTTTAAAGTGAAAGCTTAGGCCCTAGCTGATGCGCGCCATCATAATGACATGAAAAAGCCAGAAGCGTAGCATCACTCGCATCTCACCTTCCAAAGCTCATCAAGCTTCGTCGTATAGCTCTGACTCAGCATTTCTCGGCGCATCCCCCAGCCCGGGCTGATCGGCACGCATGCAGAACGCAGCGTTCCCCTCCCCCACCTTTCGTTAATCTGATCCAGCACGGCCATCAGTTTCGTAGCGTCGGCAGGCTGAGATGTAGCAAACAGGTCGTCGGTGTACTCGCCCTGCTGACAAAGATTCATCAACAACACCTCAGCTTTGCTGTACTTGAATCCCGGCCGGAAGACACGGTCGAGCGCGTCCACCGCAACCTTGGTCAGAAACCGCACATCATCGGTGGGATACGGCAGGTCAATCAGTACGCCATTGGCATACTTCGCCTCTTCCGGATTGAACATACCGGTGCGGATACTGACGCGGATCTTCTTGCATAGCGACTTTTGGGCCCTGAGCTTTTCCGAGGCGCGCATCATGTAGGTGGCCACCGCCTCCTTGATCGGTGCCAGCTCCGTGAGCCGCTTACCAAACATCCGGCTACAGCAGATTTCCTGCTTCGGCGGGTCCGGCTCGTCCAGGTCCAGGCACGGCGTGCCGGCCAGCTCCCGGCCGGTCTTCTCGATCACCACGCTGAACTTCTTTCGCAGCGTCCAAGGGTCGGCCTTGGCCAAATCCATGGCCGTCCTGATTCCCATGGCGTCTAGGTGAAGTTTCATCTTGCGACCGACTCCCCAGACTTCGGACACGTCGGTATTGCGCAGCACCCAATCGCGCTTGAACGGGTCGCAGATGTCGACCACACCGCCGGTTTGTACCTGCAGGCGCTTGGCGGTGTGGTTCGCGAGCTTCGCCAAGGTCTTGGTGTGAGCGATCCCCACCCCGACTGGGATGCCAGTGCAGCGCAGCACGTGGCTGCGGATCCTGCGGCCGAGCGTATCCCGGCCGTCGATGCCGGTGAGATCCGCGAAGGCTTCGTCGATGCTGTAAACCTCGACTGCGGGCACCATTGATTCAATGAGGGTCATCACGCGTTCGCTCATGTCTCCATAGAGTGCGTAGTTCGACGAGAACGGAACGATGCCGTGTTTCTGCAGCTTGTGCTTGATCTGAAAATACGGCTCGCCCATCTTCACGTAGGGCTTGGCGTCGTAGCTGCGAGCGATCACACAGCCGTCGTTGTTGCTCAGCACCACAATGGGCACGCGGGTTAGGTCCGGACGGAACACTCTTTCGCAACTGGCGTAGAAGCTGTTGCAGTCGATCAGGGCGAAAACGGGCTGGGCTTTAGACATGGCTGCGCACGCTGCAGGTGATGACGCCCCAGATGACCAGCTCGTCGCCCTCGAGCACGTACCTCGGCGGGTACTTTGGGTTCTCCGACAGGAGAATCACCTCCTTCCCACGAATGCACAGGCGTTTGCATACGGGTTCGTTGTTCAGCAGCGCCACGACGATGTGGCCATGTGCAGGCTCCATCGCACGATCCACAACGGCTAGGTCCCCTTCAAAGATCCCAGCGCCCTGCATGCTCTCCCCGGCGATGGAAACCAGGTAGACATGCGGGGCGCGAATGTTCAGAACCTCATCCAATGAGATGTGCGCTTCGATGTGGTCCGCCGCTGGAGACGGAAAGCCGGCGGGCACTCGAAACGAACACAAGGGCAGCTTCAAGCCACCCTCAGCAATAGGGCCTAGAACTGAAAAGGTCATGACGCACGATCCAAAATACTGTACGAACATACAGTTAACTTTGTACAAGGTTCGCGGTCAATTTTGTATAGGAAAAATCTGACAGGCGGGACAGCTCACGTGCGCTAAATTGGGCAGTTCGATGGAATCGCGGCTGTTCATGAAAGGCGTCTTTAGGCCTCATTGGATCTGGCTGAGGAATGGGCAGACTCAGCAACACCGAACGTAGAAAAATGACGCTTACACACGGCGAACATCCGGAAGCCTTCGAATGGTTCCTGGTTGACAGAGCAATCGGAGATGTACGAAGCCGAGGTACACAGCTCATACGCCCATCACAACAACAGTACAACAGCAAACCTTTCGGTTTCCCTAAGCTTTTCACGGTACGAACGCTGACGATAATAACTATCTCAGTTTACCTAGGTGCTTTTCGATGCGTTACGCGTAACGATAATAACCATGTCGGTTTACCTAGCGCTTTTCGATGCGTTACGCGTAACGACAATAACTATATCGGTTTACCTAGCGCTTTCCGATGCGTTACGCGTAACGGCAATAACTATATCGATTTACCTAGCGTTTTCCGATGCGTTACGCGTAACGGCAATAATCATATCGGTTTACCTAGCGTTTCCCGATGCGTTACGCGTAACGGCAATAATTATATCGGTTTACCTAGCGCTTTCCGATGCGTTACGCGTAACGGCAATAACTATATCGGTTTACCTAGCAGTTTCCGATGCGTTACGCGTAACGGCAATAATTATCCAACCTTACAGTTCATCTCATGAAGACCTCTCAAAATTTATCGCAACTATATGTTTTTTAAGTATTTCTTATCAGCACCCTTAGAAGCACGCTAGTGTGAGACGCCCTCGTCAATTGCCCCAACACGTCGAATGCATTAATTTTCATTAAAACAGCTAATCCAATGCTTGACCAACACACATTAAAAGAACTAATTTAAAAAAACAGCGATATCCATGCCCACAAACACCGCCATCATTCAGAGCGGCATACTTTTGCGAGAGTGAAAAATGAATATAATTTCTCTTTTGGCGGCTACAGTTGAGCTCCTTATCAAGCTTACCGAGCTCTTACAGCTCTGGGGTATGGGCTGTCCTGGCTTCGTAGCTCTGTAGTTAAAACAGTCCGAGTAAGTCTTTAGGCTCCCAGTTCATGATCACCAGTTCACCACTGACCTCGACCTTGCCCTGACGCTGGTTCGTGTTGCTGTACCGAATGTCCAACGTCTCGGAGTGAAAGCCTTCAAACACACGACGGATGTCCGGGTGGTCGTTGATGCTGACCATTACTTTGCCCTTGCAGCGACGCATAAAGTCAGCCATCCGCTCGTAATTCTCGAACGGGAAGTCCACGCCATATCCAGCGGTCTGCCAGTACGGCGGGTCCATGTAGTGGAACGTATGAGCGCGGTCGTAGCGCTCAGCACAATCAAGCCAGGGGAGGTTTTCGACGTAGGTGCCGGACAGCCGCTGCCACGCGGCCGAGAGGTTCTCCTCGATCCGCAGCAGGTTGATGGCCGGGCCAGTGGTCGCGGTGCCGAACGTCTGCCCCGTGACCTTGCCGGCGAAGGCATGGTGCTGCAGGTAGAAGAACCGGGCGGCGCGCTGGATGTCGGTAAGGGTTTCGGGACGGGTCATTTTCTGCCACTCGAACACCTGGCGGGAGCTGAGCGCCCATTTGAACTGGCGCACGAATTCTTCCAGGTGGTTCTGCACGACGCGATAGAGCGTCACCAGGTCGCCGTTGATATCGTTCAAGACTTCAACCGGGGCGGCCTGGGGTCGCATGAAGTAAAGCGCGGCGCCGCCGGCAAAGACTTCGACATAGCATTCGTGAGGCGGAAAAAGCGGAATGAGGCGGTCGGCTAGGCGGCGTTTGCCGCCCATCCAAGGGATGATGGGTGAACTCATTGAAAGCAAGACCTTACTGTATGGATAAACAGGTGCTAGACTCGCCGCGCTTTGTGCACGGAGCAGGAGCCTTGGCTGGACTTGCAGGGACATCTGCAGGGACGGCGACCGGGTCAGATGTTGGCGCATCCGGCCCGGTCGCTCCTTTTCACTTCGGTGTTGAAACTTCTTTGGCGTAGGCCTGGCAGGCCGCCAGGGCTATTAGCCCCCGGTCGCCGGCATCGGTGATGCCGATAATTCGTTGAGCATGCGCCGGGTCAAGTTGGGCGCGTGTGGCTCCATGAACCACGCCGCCGGCGCTGGTGGCGGCTGGCACTGCACAGCCGTTGGTGGAATCGGTGGCGTCGAGTAGGACTGACAGCCGGACATCAGCAGTAGCGAGGCGATCACGCAGGCGATCCTGATCACGTTGGGCATCGGTTAGGGCTCGATAGTGGGTTTGGTCTTTGGCGGCCAGCCGCTGTTCCAGGGCCAGGCGCTTGTCCTGCTCGGTGCGCTGCAGCGCGGCCGAGGCCAGGGTGATTTGGTTGAGGGTTTCGGTGTGGAGCCGGGCTTGTTTTTCTAGCTGCTGAGCGTATCGCCAGCCCTGGACCGTCCAGGCGATAACCGCCGAAGTGGCGACCAGAGCGAACAGTAGAAGCCCGGCGGCCAGCACGCGGTATTGCAGGGGGATCAGGCCGACGAGACGCATAGCACCGCCCTCGCCCGCTCCCACAGCTGCAGACGATCTGCCAAGCCGTTGAGCCCGCCGTTGATTTTCCGGGTGATCATTTCGAACTCATCACGATCAGCCAGCACGTTCAGCTCCCTGACCCACCAGAACCATGCAGCCGACTCGGCCGCCCATTGGGGTAGCTCCAGCAGTTCGGGTGTGCGCAACAGGCGCTCGTCGCCGAACAGCGCCAAGCTGCAGCGGAGGTAGTTGTGGGCACCGGTAACCTGGATTAAGCCGCGACCGCGATAACGCTGGCCGTCTCCGTCGGGCTCCGGGGTGTTGCCGAGTTTCGAAGCCAGCGAACCGGTGTCGTACTTGCTGAAATATTGATCGCCTCCTAGCTCCCGCACGTACTGCAGTTGGCCGGACTCATGCCCAACCTGGGCCAGGAATGCAGCCTGCCGCTTGGGCGTATCGATTTGTCGGTGGGCCATAGCGGCGTTCAGGGCCGATACAAAAACGCCCGCTTGGCGGCGGGCGTTGGGCATGATGCGCTGTAGTTGCTGCTCAGTGAGTGGCATGGGGGCTCCAAAAAAAATCCCGTTCGATGGCGGGTTGCGGTTGTGTTTGAGGGTGGTGCTGAGTGCGCTTAAAGCTGGACGACCTTGACCGGCTTGGTTTCCTTCTTCTTTTTCTTCCCCTTGGCATTGGCCTTGCCCTTCTTGCCGCCGTTGCACTCGACGGTGGTGGTCCAGCCACTGGTGGTGAACAGTTGCTCAACCGCCTCAGCCAGGTATTCACCATCAAGCCCGGGCTTGATCCCCTGAACAATGATGGACCGTTCGGCAAATACATCGGCACGGCCGGCCATTTCCAGGCGAACCCCGGCGCTGCTGCGATTGAACGCAGCCAAGCGCGCCTTGGCGGCCTGCTCGGCGGCTGACTTGTTAGGGTAGATATGCCTGTCGGTATGGACGGCTGGCAGGCCGTTCGGCAGGTCGTCGTTGTCCAGCTCGACCACCTTAAGCGCGCCGGACTTTTTGTCCTGGTGCTTGGTGCGTACCGCCTTTTGCGTATTGCGGTCGCCGAGACGAAATTGATAGCGGCTCAAATCAGCGCGCCTCAGAACCACAGGACTCAGGTTCTTACCGCTGGCTGTCTGGCCACCTTGCCGAGGCATGACCAACAGCTTGCCGTCGGCCAGCTTGGCCGTGCAGTCGTATTGCTTGGCAAGGCGAGTGATGAAGTTGTAATCCGACTCGTTGAGTTGGTCGACTCGAGGCACTTTTGTTTGCACCGGACACACCGGCTGCCAACCATTGCGGGCTGCCACGTCGCGGACAATCTGCTGCAGGGGCACGTTTTCCCAGGACCCGCTGCGCACGGTCTTGCCGCTGCCACGCATGTCACTGGCTTTACCCCGGATCACCATCGTGTCAGGCGGCCCCGACAACTCGATCTCGTCGACGGTGTAGCGCCCCAAACGGGTCAGGGCCTGGCCGGTATACCCCAGGTAAACCTCGACACCCGCCCCACGTGTGGGCAGCGCAACCGCTTGATCACGATCATCGATCCGCAACTCGAAGTCGTCCGAGTCCATGCCCGGCTTATCCGAGGTGCGCAGACTCAATAACCGGTCATTGATCAACGCGGTGATGTCCTTACCGTCCGCAACGATGCGATAGGTCGGCTTCATGGCGATACTCCAAAAAAGAGAAACCCCGCACGGGGCGGGGCTGGTGACTTGCGACGGTGCTGGTTAATCCCACAGCTGGATATCCTCCAGCGTCTGCGCTGGCAGATCCGGCAGCAGGATGATCACCCCAGCGCGAAACGGTTGAGGCTCATCGGCCAGGCCTTGATTGGCGGCAAGCACGGCCTCCACCGTGCCATTCAGATGGCCGTAATAGTGATGACAGACGGTGTCCAGCAGATCCCCGTCAGACGTTCTGCAGGTCGTCGCCATAGCTCACAAACTCCAATGAAAAGGATTGCTTACGCGGAATGCCACCCGCGAGCAGGTTGCTTTGATCTTCCTCGATGTTGAGCAGGCACCAGGTGCCGAGCACTTCGCCGTAGCCGGTGGTCAGGTTCACCGGCTGCAGACGCCGACCGATGGTGCGCAGAGTGTCCAGCTGTTTGAGCCCACCTTTGAAGCCTGGAAAAATCGCGCCCTTGAGGCTGATCTTGTCCTCTCCCTGGCCGACCGCCTGCTGGGCGATGCTACGTGTCAGACGTTCCTGGCCTGCCCAGCGAAACGACGTCTGCCGCCGTAGCTCCTCGAAAGCCGCCGTATCCAGGTTGAAGTAGTACGGCTGAGCGTTCGGCTCCAGGGGCTGCATGATCAGCAGGTGCGGAAACGGCTTCACCGCCTCGGCCGCTGGTGTCAGCTGGGGGGCAAATGACCCCGTGGGCATGATGTTGCTCAGTGACGGGCTCACCTGGCCGGCGATGCGATTAATCGCTGCACCTGCCTTGCCTGCCTGTTCTTTGAGCGAACCCAGCCGCTCTTGAACTTGGCCGGCTGCGGTGACGGCTTGGTTGTACTTCGCCGCCACCTGGCCCACAGTGGACTGCGCCGCGTTGATTGCCCGCATGGTCCGTTGGACCTTGGCGCCGATGGCCGGCCCAATGAAGGGCACCCCCTCCAGCTCCGAGGCTGCGCCCGTCATGTCGCTGATTGCACCGTTGAGCGGGCCCAGCATGCCATCGAGACTGGTACGGCCAGCCTCCCCCGCTGCAAGCAGTGATTTGAACACCGATTGCAGTTGCTCCATGTAGGCCATGGCACCTCCTTAAACGTGAGGGGAATCGAACAACTGACTCGACGCTTGGCGGGCGGCCACGTCCCGGGAGAAGGACTCCATCAATTGGCGCAGATGCGGCTCTAGATCCCGGGCCAGCTGCGCCGGATCTTTTACATCGCCTTGCACGGTGATGGAGACTTGCGGCGCAAAGCTGAAAGCCTGCTCAACTTTTGGCGGCACAGGCGGCGTCGGCTCTACCACCTTCGCAACTTCGGGCGGCTTGGCCGGCGCGTCAGTAGAAGCTGCAGGTTTGCCGGCCTTTGCTTCCTCGGCCTTGTCTTCACTGCCAAACCAGGACTTGCCCAAGAAGCCACCGATACTCTCGCCACCCAGGCCGCCCAAAGCGGCACCAATTAATCCCCCAATAGCGGTGCCGACAATCGGCACCACCGATCCGATAGCGGCACCGGCAGCACCACCCGCAAGCGCGCCCGCAAGGCCGCCAGCCGCGCTGCCGTACCCTTCGGCTTTCTCATCCTGCGTTGTAGCATTGAGTGCGGTGTCCAGGGCACCCACTCCCGCATCAAGCACCGATCCACCAGGGAGACGTTTGGAAAGGCGCGTTACCCCTCTTATCGACTTCACAGTCTGACCGAGCGAACCGCTAGGGACGGCCTCTGCCACGGCAGCCAAAGGGAGAGCAGCCACCGCTGCGGCCTTGGGTAAGGCGGACACTGCAGACGCTTTGGGCAAGGATGGCATTGCCGGTGCGGCCACCGCCGGGAGACTCGGTGCCCGAACCGTCATCCGCTTGCGCGACATAGCCCCCATACCAGCACGACGACCACGGCGGCCACGTTGACGCTTGCGCGCAGCGCCTCCAGGATCCGTCCCCGGGCCGCTGGAACTGGCCCTGCCGATAGCCTCCGCATTGACGACAAAGACCCGCTGCGGCTCGCTGCCAGCGTCCGAGCTGCCTCCCATGAGTTTGCCGAGCACACCCAGGCCCTTGTCCACCGTTTTGATACCGGTTTTCGGAGCCTTGGCAGCGGCGTCACCGAGGGCGCCCGCGCCTCGTTCCATCGCTCGACCACGCGATATGTTGTAGAGCCCCTTGCCAATCTTCACCGCGCTGGCAGCCGTCTTGAGAGCCAACAGACCGGTGGTGATAGCAGCAATGCCAAGCACCACCGGTTGCGAGCCATCCGAAAGCTTGGTCAACCCACGCACAATTGAGGTCAGCCCCTGGGCGACCGCATCGGTCGCCGGGCGGATGGCGTCCCCCACACTGCGCATGCCATCGCTAACCGCCTGGCCCAGCTCGTCCCACATCTGCTTCGACGTTTCGCGCCGCTCGGCCAGGTTCTTATCGAGGATCCCGCCTGAAGACTGCGAATCTTTTTTGAGTTGCTCGTACAGCGACTTGTTTTGCGAGTAGGCCGTGAGCGCTGCCTTGACCTGCATATCGGCGAACAGGTCACCGGTACGCAGGGACTTCTCCAGCGCATCGAGCGCCGCCTTGGCCTTCTCCGGATCCGTCTCCTTGCTGATCTTGGCCTGGGCCTCGGCCATCTTCGCGGCTTTCGCCGGGTCGGTGGCCTGGATGTATTTCATCGCCAGGGCGAAGCTGGATTCCAGGGTCGACATGCCCTTCTGAATGCCAGTGTTCAGGGAGCCTTGATAATCAATGCCGGCGTCCTTGTACGCCTTGACCACGTCGCCCGATCCGATTTTCTCCATCCAGTTCTTGAGGTTGTTGGCCGCTTCGTCCGAGCCGCCGGCCGTTTTCATCTGCACCTGGAGCATTGCACCCAAGGAGCTGACCGCCTCCATGCCGGTGCTACCGTTCTTCTCCATGCTTGCCAGCAGTTGAGGAAACCACCGGGCCATGTCGCTGGCCTCGAAGCTCCCCGCCTGCCCTTGATAGGCGATGGCCTCCAGGGCCTGCTGCATCACCTTGGGATCGGTGATCTTGGCGTTCTGCTGCAGCGCCATGATCATGCTGGCCGTGTCGACGCCGGAGGCGCCCTGGCCGATGGCAAACTTCGCCGCCGTCGGCGCGTAAGCCATGGCCTGCTTGAGGTCCATGCCGGCACCGACCAGTTGGTTTACCAGGTCTGCCACGTCGTTACGGGCCATGCCCGTATCGCGAGAGGTCTGGATTACTGTCTGGCTAAGCTGTGTTTCTTGCGGCTTGTTGACCACATCCGCCTTGATCGCAATGTCGCGGATGATCGCCTGATAATCCGCGCTGACCTTGGTCGGAATCGCCGCAAGGCCGGTGGCGACGACACCCTGACCGATGCTCGACGTGAGTCCTTTCTTGCCGGCATCGAGCTGCTGGTGACCTTTAAGTTGCAGATCGGCGGCTTTGGCTGCGCGGCCGAGGCGCTGGTACTCCTGCCCCAGTCTGCCTACCTCCACGCCCTGCTTGCGCAAGGCGTCAAGGTTGCCGTTGAGCTTGCGCAACAGGCCATCGGCCGAAGCGGCGCCGCTGTCGTGCGCCCGCTTCCATTCATCGCGCAGGCGGATGGTTTCGCCAATGGTGCTCTTGAGCACCTTGGCCTTGTTGCCTTTGTCCTCCAGCTTTTTGATGTGGCCTTCGACCGTGCGAAAGGCGGACGCCATCGTCGAACTGACGGCGCCGCCAATCACCAGCGATAACGCCAGCTTATTTGCCATCGTCTACCCCTTGTTTCAGTCTGAGAGCCACCAGACCATGTCGGAGAACGGCATGGACAAGATTTCAGCGGCGGAAAAATTCAGCTCGGTGGCTAGACGCTTAGCCAGTTGCTTCTGCACCTTGGGGTTGAAGTTCATCATCTCGCACCAGGCGAAAATAGCCGGCCTGTATGCGGTTGTAGTCCTTCAGCGTCAAACCATCCAGATCCTTGGTACCGACTTCGGCCAGGGAGGCGAACAAATTCAAATCTTGCTGTTCTTCATCATTGGGCGCTGTTTGGCGGGCAACGCGAAGGTCACGCACGGTCGGCGCTCGGAGGCTCAGCGTATCGACACGCACGCCGTTGGCTTCAGAGGGCACAGTCAGTTTTACGGTGACGCGGTCAGCGGCGAGGGTCATCCAGCTTGGAATTGCGGTACTGCTCATAGAGGTGTCCTTAAAAAGAGGAACCGCCGCCCGGGCGACTCGCCAGGCGGGGTATCAAGAGGAGTTACAGGCCCAATGCGGAACGCTGGGCGGCCAGTTGATCAACGCCATTGATGACGCGGCGCATGCCGATGGGGTCGATTTCGTAGACGGTTCGGCCGTCCACTTCGAGCTTGTAGTACGTCAGCCCGATGGAGTGCTTGATCTCGGCCTTATCGCCCGGTTTCCAGTCGCCCATGTCGACTTCTTTCAACGTTCCGCGCAGGGTGACGATGACCGGCGTGACTTTGCCCTTGAGCCCTTTATAGGCCCCTCGGAACGTACCGTTGAACGCCGTGCCGTCGGCCAAGCCGAAGAACTTCAACGACTCACGGCGTACGCCAGTGGTAGTAAAGTTCGCTTCCTGTTTTTCCATGCCCATGTCCAGCTCGACCGGCGCATCCATGCCGCCGCCACGATGCTCTTCCATCTTGAGCGTGAGCTTGGGCAGCGTCAGGCTCGGCACATCGCCCTGGAAGCTGACGCCGTCAGCGAACAAGTTCAGGTTCGCCAGGGTTTCGGGAATCATTGCCATTGAGGTCGCTCCTTAAGCGGCGGTGTCGAGCACTTCGGTCAGCCATTGATTGGTGACCTCTACGCGGAAGTTGGGGTTTTCTGCCGGCGGAACGTCGGTGAAGCGGATGTTCCAATACACCTTGCCCTGCTCCAGCTGGCTGGCCGTGTTCAGCTCCGGGTCGGCAAACACCTCGAAGTTGATGATTGCGCCTTGGGCTTTCAGGTCGCGCATGAACGCTTGCAAACCTTCGGTCACGTCCTTGATGTAAGTCGCAGTGATGGAGCGGTCGACCGCCCATTTGTGGCCGTAGAGGATCGCGTCCATGACGATATCCATCGTCCGTACGCGAGTGACGAACGCCCACTTCGGATCGCTCGACAACGTGCGGTTACCCCACAAGCGGAAACCGTCATCACGGATAATCGTGGTGATGTTTGCGTTGTTGAGCAGGTTGGCCCGACAGGTTTCGTCACCGTCCAGGAACTCAATCGGGCGGGAGGTGCCGGTGATACCGACGAACTCTTTGTTCGAAGGCGAAGCCCAAAAGCCGTATTCGCTGTCGGTCCAGGCAAACAAGCCCGCCACCCAGGCGGAGCCCGGCGCGTCGACCGTGGCGTCCGCCGTGGTGTCCCAATACTGCACGCCTGGATCAACCAGATACGCCCGCTTGGCGCCGAAGTTTTCGGCGTAGGCCATCACTGCCTCATCGGTAGTATTCGGGCCGTCGAGGATGGCGAGCCCTCGCAACTTGTCGGCCAGCGCGACCAGGGCGGTACCGACTGCCTGTGTCGCGCTGTGCTTGGGAGTCACCAATAACCGCGGCTGCGCGTTGAACCGGCTCTTGCCGTCCAGCAGCGCCTGCAGGCCGGTACGCTTACCGTTGGCCTGCACGCCACCGATAATTGCCGAGGTTTGCTCGGCGGGATTCTCCAGCACGGCCACACCGCAGGCGACGATCACTGCCTTGGCTCGGGTGTAAATGGCTTTGCAGGCCTTGGTAATCGCCGAGTCGGCACCGAAGGCAGCCACCGCTTCACGCTCATTGGTGATCACCACCAGGTCATTGGGCTGCGCGCTGTAGGCCGGCGCCGGTACAAAGGTGTCAACGAGTCCAATGATCGAGGACGAAGGCAACGCAATGACACGAGCGCCGGTGTCGACGTTCGTGGTGGTAACGCCGTGAAAGAAGCTCATAGGTTCTCCAGATACGAAAAGACCCCGCAATGCAGGGCCTTGTTTGTGGTGAAGCGGAAAAGAAAACGCCCCGTCGGTGCGGGGCGTTTATTGGGTTTGTTCAGCGATCCAGGGCAGTACAACGGGACGGTATTGGCTGTCAGGGAAGTGCTCGGACTGAGGCCAGTCTCGAAGCGCCAACCGATACCCCAACAGTTCGGCAAACTGTTCCGTTGTCAGCGTGGTCTCTTGAGCCAGATCCTGCTCATCACGATGGCGGGTGACCAGCCACTCTGTGGATTGCAGCTCAGTGTTGCGCCACATCCGCTCAGCGTCGGCCTGTTCGGAGTCATTGATGGTCGGAGGTCCGAATTTGCCATCCGATACAAGCCAATCTGGCTTCACATCCGCAGGGCATGCTACCCACGACAGATCCGGATGGAAGCGCTCCGTAGGATCAACACTCGTCGTTTCGAGGACAACGTCCTCTTGAATCAATGCCCACATAACCTGTCCTCAGTAAGTGATTATTACTTGGCCGTCTACGCCAGGTTGTGATCGGGTCTTTAGACGCCCACCACCACCCATACCTGGTTGAGTCAGGATCGAGGTATCCAGCGCCGCAAAAGCACTTTCACCACCGCCGCCAGGGCCGCCCCAGTTCGTGTTGCCGCCTGAGCTGCGCACGGGCGGGAATCCCATGCCAAGCGAAGCATTGAAGTCTCCACCCGAGCCAACACCTCCGAGAGCGCCACCATTCATCACCCCACCGCGACCACCAGTGGCCGAGCAGAAGGAACCGAATGAGGACGTGCCACCAGGCAGTCCAGCTTCTCCTTCCGTGGAAACGAAGGCCCCACCCGCCCCGACTGTCACCGTGATGATGCTCCCGGGCACGACAGTACAGAGTCGATTGCTTATTCCTCCGCCACCACCACCTCCTGGCCCAGTGGTAGAGGATCCATCGCCACCGAACGCTCCGCTCCCGCCACCGCCGCGCACCTCAACGTAGACCTTCGAAACATTGGCCGGAACCGTCCACTGATATACGCCCGCACTTTTGTAGAGGACTTTTGCGCGATATGGCAAATGAGTGGTTTGGCCTAGCTCACTCCAATACGGCTGTGTTCCCGCTGCAGTCTTGTGCCCGATATAAACCCGCGTTGGACCGTTCGCCGTGTTGTTGAGGATCGCCAGAAACGTCTTGTACCCGGCAGAGATGTATCCACCGCTGACAAGCACAGTCATTGAAGTACCGCCTTGTGTACCGGCATCTGGCGGCCCACCAATAGCCGCATTCGGGTGCTCTAACGTGAACGCTCGGTAGAGGCCAGGCTTGATGTCAGCCGAAAAATCCGCGATCAGGGGGATTTTCGCGGCGTCCGATCCAAGCCCGAAAGTATCCAAGATTGAACGCACCCCACCGTTGAAAGCGGAAGACAATGCGTCCGGTATCGAACCGTTTTCGGCGTACCATGTTATGCCTGCACCGGTCGATAGAGTGATGGTGTCCGATGTCTTGAGCACGAGCTGATTCGCGGCGATGCCCGCGACGTAATCGGTGCCCTGTAGGATGATCGTTGCGGTTCCGGTTGACACGTTCGCCAACGTGATGGTCCCGCCGTTGAACCCTGCGCTTGCCTTGGGCAAGGTTATATTGACCGGGTTCGCGGAGTTAATGATGAAAGACTTCCCGAAAGCATCGGCCGTCAGCACGGTGCTGACGTCCAGCCCACCAACGCCTGAATGATTGCCAAGGGCTCGCTGTACAAACGCAGTATTCGCGAGCAATTGACTGTTGTTGCTGAGCGGCGCAGTCGGCGCCGTTGGGCTTCCAAGGAAGGCCGGGGAGTTGATGGTTGCAAACCCCTGAGTGATGTTCTGAAAAGCCAGCGACGTGGTGCCCAGGACAATCGCCCCATCTGTAACCAACTGCCAGCGAGTGTCGGCCAGCGTAGCGCCCTGCTCGACGGACAAGATCATCGCCGAGGTAACCTCAGCACCGCTATCTGCATCCGGTGCGCGTTGCCAAGCCGCTACGCCGACAATGTAAATGCCGTTGTCCTTGGAGGCCGCTTGATTCTTCACCAGTACCCGGTCGCCTGCGAGCAGGCTGATGCCGTCAACAGTCTGGAGTCCAGTCAACGCGATATTGGCCGTAGTCGCTACGCGCACTGACTGCTTGTTGTCGAGCTTGTACAGTTCTTCCTGAATGCGCCTTTCGACAAACTCCCGCGTTGCCAGCACCACCGACGGGTCAATTTTGAGTGTGATATTGCCCGTGCTGCTGACGATGAAGTTCATCCGCACGACCTGGGTCCGGCCCGAGCCCTGTGGCAATAGCGGCTTAAAACTCGGTGCGCAATTTGCGACCGCCACCAGATCTCCATCAGCATCATACAAGCCGAGTTCGCGAATCCAGTATCCGCCCTCGTCAGCCGGAATCACTTGCTCGGCGACAATGACCGCCGGGTTGGCCGGGTCAACAAAAAGCTGATTCAGCGGCCGACGCCGCCATTCGTTGATAAGCGACGTTTGCGCCGCGCTTGGAATCGGGTCGGTGCCGTTGGCATCACCCACGCCCATCTCAGTAAGTTTCCAGGGAACGCCAAGGGCATCGGCGTTCGCCTGCTTCGCCGCTCCCACGTTCGTGAGAATCGCGAAAAATTGCGAGGTCTGATCAATCATGAGTAAACGTCCAAGATGTCTATGGTGTGTTCGCGCCCTACTACGCCGAAGGACCCAGTGACTTCAATGTCACGCATGGTCGGCGGGTACACGTCGATTTCGTCACCCTCATAAAGGGCAACACCAATGTTTAGGTTTCCACGGGTTTCGAGGCTGATCGCCAGGCCCGTCATGTGACGACTGACCGGCCGGGCGTCATCGATCAGCCACGTCAGTTCCTGATAGGTTTCTTCGCTGATGCCTTCATCGGAAACGCCGATCTTCAGGGCGAACGTTCCAGGCACCCCAATGGGCTCAGTCTTGAACCACTCCACTACCTCAATCAGATAACCGAACGGCTCCACCACCCGGCGCAAGGCGCCGATGGTGCCCTTATGGGCATGGACATAGAACGAAGAGCGGATCACCGAGCGCTTGACCTCTTCGGGCCACGCCTCGTCCCAGCGATCCACGGACCAGGCCCAAGCCAATTGGTAAAGCAGGTGCGCCGGGCAGGTGTCCGGGTTGTACAAGGTACGAAGCGGTATCTCCGTTGTTTCGTCGATAGCCGCCTCAATGGCCCGCTCAAGCTGGGTGCTGTTTAGGGGAAGCAGGCTTTTCATTTACCACCCCGCTTTATGGTGAACCCCGTGCACCACGCCGCCTGGGCCTTGGTTGGACGAATGTCCACCCATCCAGGGATCTCGACTCGGGCCACGCCGCTGACGTGGATCTGTGCATCAATCGCCGAACGGGCCACCTCAACGCCTAAGCGGCGCCGTGGGTTGATCCAGGCCTGCAATCGCGCATTACACTCAGCCAGCGCTGCCTCGTTTTCCGGGCCATTACCGGCCATGTACACCACGGCGTCGATTCGATAGGGCAGGATCTGGGCGCCCTGCACCGTCAGCCGATCAGCAACAGGACGCCGATCTTCATCGTTGAGGTAAGCGTCCACCTCGGCCAACAGCTCGGAGCTGGCCGTACCATCTCCTTCCAGGGAAAGCACCGTCACGACCACCTCGGCCGGCGCCGGGCTTTCGGCCGTGGCGTCTGCCACCAGGCCCGAGGCGTTTCGGGCATGCAGGATGTAGCTGTTCCGTGGCCCGGCAGTGGTCAGCCCTTCGTACCTCAGCTGGATACGCTCGCGCAGTGCGTCGTAGCTTTCCAGCACCGCCGCCACTGGCGGCACGGCGGTCAAGTCCTCAGCCTGAATGACCAGGCGCTCAAGGTTCACGTTGGCAGCCAACTGCACCAGGTCAGCACCGGTAGCATGAGCCAGGAACAGCGCCTTGGCCGCGTCGTTGACCCTGGCCCGGTTCTGCATGCGTCGATAAGCACCCAGCTCCAGCAGCTTGGTCACCGGGTCGCTTTCAAGGAAAGCGGTCCAGTTATCGCCCATATACTCGCGGAACGTCGCCAGCTCGCCCTGATACAATTCTTCAAAATCCAAACTCTCCAGCACCTGTGGCGCCGGCAACGCCGAAAGGTCGATAGTGCTCATGCGTTCACCTCCAGCACTACGCCATCGCCAATGTAAGAGCCCGTCAGCTGCAAGGTGATTTGTCCATCCACCACCGCAACGACCCGGACACGCTCAAGCTTTAAACGGGGCTCCCAACGCCCGAGGGCACGAGCGACCTCGGCCTGTACCGCGCTTTTCCAGCCCTCGTTAACTGGCAGGTCGACATAGCGACGAATCTGGCTGCCGTACTCTGGGCGCATGCGGCGGCTGCCGACAGGCGTGCTCAGGATGTCCTCAATGGACTGCCGCAAATGCGCCTGGCCGGACAGCGGCTGCCCCGTGCGACGGTCCACTCCGATCATGTGATCACTCCGCCAGCTGTTGCATATCCGGGTGTGCCTTGAGGAAGGCGTACTGATCATCGCCGCCGGCTGTAACCTGGCCGGCAATGACCGGCAAGGTGCTGCCGTCTGGCATGATCAGCGTGCGTGAGGTGTACCGGGTGTCGCGGAACACTCGCGCCGGTCCGATGGGCGCCGGCGACTCTGTTTGGACTGGCTCAGGCAACGCCGCGACGGCAGTTGGCCGCTCGGTGTCTGTTCGCGTTTTGCTCATTTGGGTAGCTCCAGAAATGCGAAAGCCCGCACGTGGCGGGCTGTGGATAAATGTCGGAGTCAGTGTTTGTGGTTCGGCGTGTTGCCGGCTGTGTCGATGATTTTGCCGCCGCCGTTGATGTCGCCCGTGACCCGTAACGGGCCGTTGATCTGCACATTGCCGGTCAGGGTGATATCGCCTGCCGTGGCGTTGATCTCACTGTCCGTTACGACCACTTCGGTTCCGCCGACCTTGATGGTCACGGTACCGCTTGGCACCGTGATGCTGTAGGTGCCGGCCTTCCAGTCATAGACCAGCGAGCCACCATCATCGAAGCGCCACACCTCGACGTGGTCGCGGTTGTCCGGCGGCGCCCCGGCATCGCCATACAGACCGGGGATAAATGTGCCCTGCGCTACATCGCCGCTGGCACTTACCAGAGTTCCCTGCTCGCCCATGCTGGGCGCTCGCCAATGACGGGCTTTGCCGGCGGCGATGCTGTGCCAACGCACCCAGGCACTGACCCAGTCCCCATCCGACACCCGACATGCGGGCGGCGAAGCGGTCAGATCCAGCGCGACCACATAACAATCCTTGACCAGGCCTGCCAGCATGCGGTCATGCTGCGCGCTGGGGTAGCTCATGCCATATCCTCCGGCGGTTGATAGCTCCCTTCGCTGCCAGGACCAGTGTCAGGGCTGAAGCCCCAGAGCAAGGTACCTGGGGGCTGATTCGGCCACGGCCACTCTTCCTTGCCTAAGTAAATACCCTGGGTCCACTCAACGACCCACACCGCATAGCTGTCGAGCTCCGGCCGGGTCCAGTCCTGTGATGCCTGGATAAACTCTGCCGGCTCGACCGCCAATCCCCACGTCTGCATGCGCAGCAAAATAATCAACTGAGCCGCGATGAATGCTGCCACCTGCTGACAGCGTTCGTGATCGCTGCCGACAATGATGCGCGCTTCGAAACGTGCCTCGACTCCAACTTCACCAGTGCCAGGATCCCGACCGGGCTCCAGCTCGACCAACTCAAGCACAACAGCTGGAATGGGTACGTGCTGCAACATATCAGGCATGGTGCAGATGTATGCCAAGCCGGGGATGGCCTGGGCGATCTGTTCTTCAATGGCAGAGTAAAGCTCGTCGAGAGGAATGATGGATTCAGACATGGGCTGATTTCCTCAAGTATTTTTGCAGCTCGAAATTCATCTCCTGCTCCAGGATCTCAAGCAGTCGCTGATGCGCACGACGCGACCATTCCTCAAAGTGAGGTTGCACGTCATCGAGCGATATTTTGGCTTTGGCCAGCGGATAGCGGCTGCCGTTTTCGGCAATCCAACCCGAACTTGGCCCACCGCCGCCTGACACATCACTGTCGGAATAGTCGCTTGCTCTGAAGTGCTTACTGGCGGTACGAATCCAGATGTCAGGCGCGCCGCCATAAACGGTCTTATAGAACGCCCCCTGATATTTGCGACCCGCGACAGAGACGCCAGAGCGTCCCTGTCGTACCCGGCCAGCGCGACTGGCCTCAATGGGATTGACGCCAAACCACAACTTGGCTTGCTCGTTGGAGTTGACTGGGTAAGCCTTTAGTCGCTGACGCACAGCGGCGATGGCGATTCGAGCTTGCCGGCCTACCGCTCGTGCAATGTGAGTGCGCAACCAACGCAGCGTCTTGTTAAGGGCTCGCCGTTGAGCTGCACGGGCGGCTTGCGGAACAAGAGCGGCAAAGTCGGAGAACGCATCCTTATCGGCTTGAGCCAGTTGCAGCGTGAACAGACCGGAACTGGCCGAGGATTTGACATAACTGCCGACGCTCATCGCACCTCCCGAAGAATCAAGTTGACCCAACCGGTGCCATCCGGCTCACGTTTGACGATTACATAACGCCCGCCACCGTCTTCTGGCATCAGCTGGACAGTGATTAACTGGCCATCCGAAATGAGGTGGGCATCAACAATACGGACGGCGAACACTGGCTCGCGTATACCGGTATTGATCCTTCCCACCTTTGGTTGCAACCAGGGCGCCGAGAAGAATCCCGGCACTGGTAAGTCGCGACCGTCGACCAGAGCCTCGTCGCCCAGGACATCCAGTAACTGCGCATCCATCGCTGCCACCTGGTCACGGAAAGCCATCAGCTATCTCCGTCATCCGATGCGGCGGATCCGGACTCCAGCTTGCCGCGCTTGGCAATGACGCCTTCTTCGAGCAACAGATCCCGGATCTCAGTGCTGGGCGGAACGTACACTTCACCTTTTCGCACCAGCTTGGCACCGTCCTGCACACAGCCTTCGATCACTACGTACTCAACTTTCGCGGCCATCTCACACCACCTTTGCAAAGACGAAGGCATTCGGCTCCAGCATCCCGGCCAGGGCTGCGCTTTGCAGCTTCAACCACCGGGCGCTCGGATCCTGGGTGACCCAGCTTTTGGGGAAACGGGCCGCTTCAACCAGGCCACTTTCAATGGCTTCGATGTCCTTGATCGCGCCATACAGCATCGCGTTTCGAGTCGAGGTCGAGCCCAGCATCAAGCCGCCGCTTGGCACCATCTGCTGTTCGTCACCGTCATCGTCCAGGTACCACTCGTCGTAGACATACAGGTCGATGCCGGGGTCGTTCAGATAGCCAAGATAGGTCACGCCATCTGGCAGCTCTTCAGGCTTGATCACGCCCATGTCCACCCGGCGAGAGTTGAGCTGCTTCAACACTGTCTCGTTGCGCTGAAAAGCATCCTGGGCTTCGCCACTGAGCACAGCGACGTTGCCGGTGCGCCCGGAATCCTTGGCAATCTGGCGCTTCCACTGCCGCAAGTTGGCAATAGGGTCGGAGTCCGCCGTGTTCCAACGCCCGGCCCCCAGCACGATTTTGTGGCTGTCCTCCATCAGAAAATCGATGGTGTCATCCACGCCATCGCCCAGCACCCGAACGCGCCCAGTGCTCAGCGCCTGGGCGCACATCCACTCTTCACGGCGAGTGATCTCGTCGTCCAGGTCGATCAGGTCGCGCCCCAACTGCTCGCCCGCTCGCTCCAGGGGAGTTCGCGAGGAGAATGGGTTATCCCCGGCAGCACGCTTGAGGATTTGTTCTGCCCGCGTCTCGCGCTTGGGCTGGATGTAGGGCGGCTTGTACGTCTCAGAACTGAAGCCGTTACGCAGCGAGACACTGCCGGGCAGCGACGGGTGTACGAAAGGCGCCATCTTGCGCTGGCCCTTGATGATGTCGATGGTCACCGCCTCGGTGCCGAAGGTAACGGGGTTGCCGCCGTTGAAGAAAGTGTTCATCAAGAAGCGACGAGGCGTATTCATCTGCTCAACGGCTTCGAGCATGGTGAGGGTGTCAAAAATATCAGTCATCAGATGCTCCGGTCAGCGGATGAAAATGCAGAAATGTCGAAGGGCGGCTTTGGCCGCAGCCAAGGTCAGGCCCTCACCGAGGTGGAGCTGGGTGCCCAGCACTTGACCCGTCAAACGAACGGGCGCGCTCTTGGCCCCGCCCGTGGTGTCTACGTCCTCGTCGAGGATGGCCGTAGGCACCTGGGAGCCGTCTTCAGCAGCGGTTTTACACAGCACGAACTCTTTCGAACTGGTTACCTGCCCCAGGACAGAACCCCGCAGCAGGGTCTGGCCAGCGGCGATCAAGCCGGTGTCCATTGCAATGGGAAAGTCACCGGCAGAAAGGTGGCTCGGCTGGTAGGTTTTACGTTCCGGGTTGCTCATGAATGTCTCCTGTCAGCGGCGCGAAGCGCCCGCAACGATTGCACTGACGGCTGCCTGGCGTTCGCCCTGCTTGCCATCACCGCTTGGGGTTGTAGCCGTGACGCCCTGTGCATCGCTTTTGATCGCAGAAAGGGAAATCCCGCGATCCTGGGCGGCCTTGAACAATTGCAAGGCTGTGGCCTCGACCGTAGTGCCTGCATCAATCGCCGCTTCGATTTCCTTCTCGAAGCCTTTGCTGGCCAGGGCGTTAATGCCCTTGATGCGATCACGTTCTGCAGCGGCGCCTTCGGCTCGAATGGCGCCGAGGTCGGGCTGCTGGGCCTGGGCGATTTCGATGGAATTCGGATCAGTGCCGGCGGCCAGCGCAGTACGCAGCTCCGCCGTGGTGTGTACGGTGGTCATGGTGGTTTTCCTTGGGACAGTGATGGCCGGTTTGGCCAGTTCGGTGATGAGGGATTCAAGCGAGCCCAACCGATGAGCCAGGCCCGACTCAACAGCGGCGGCTCCGACGCGTAATCCGCCGAAGTCACCCATTGCGGGGACCTTGGCGGCGTCGGTGCTCAGGTTTCGCGCCACTTTGCCGACGAAGACTTCACCGAGGGCATTCACGGTTTCACCAATCTTGGCGCGCCCTTCTTCGGTTGCGAGATCGGGCCGCTTGTTCGGGGCGTTGCTGCTAACGATCTGATAGCGTTTGCGGCCGTTGGCAGCGTCACTTTCAACGACAGCCTCAACGACAACGCCGATGCTCCCGGCCAAACTGGCTTCATCGATGACGATCTCGTGCGCTGCCGAGGCGATCCAGTACGCAGCGCTCGCCCCAATGCCACCGATGTACGCCACGATCCGCTTGCGCTCTCGACCCGCGAATATCATCTCGGCCAGTTCATTGATGCCGGAGGCAACACCGCCAGGGCTGTCGATGTTGAGCACAATCGAACGGACTTTGGGATCGTCCAGCGCTCGCTGGATGTCCGTGCCCAGGACCTGAGTGCTGGTAGCGCCACTGATTTCAGTGAACATGTTTGCGTAGCGAAAGATTGGCCCAGTGATGGGAATCACCGCCACGCCGTTTCGCATCGTGACTTTACGGGTATCTTCAAGCCGCTCGCCGCGCCGGGTTGCCAGGGCCATCGGATCGCCCATGCGGTCGGCGATGGTCAGCAAGTTATCCAGGGCGTCAGGCAGCATTAGCCAGGGCTGCGACGCAGCCAGCTCAAGTGCTCGAGGCATATTCAGTCCTCTTCGGATTTAGGGTCGGGCGGGTTCTCCAGCCCGCCCTTGGGCAGGGCCTGCAGGTTTTTAGCGCGGCGTTGCTCCACTTCCCGTACACGCTGACGGAACACCTGCTGCCAGGGCTCGCCGGTCATGGCCGCTGTTTCGAGGGTTTCGTTGCTCACGCCAATTTCGATGCGCTTACCGGCCGCGTTAGCTTCCTTCAGCTCATCAATAGCCCCTCGGGCCGGACCGATCCAAATGGCCTGACAGTAGGCCTTGCGCTTGGCTGGGTCGCCGTAACCCGGTAGGTCAATCAAGCCCCTCGCCACGGCTTCGTCGATGATCAGCTCACGGCTTGGCTGGCAGAAATCACAGGCAAGCCACCAACGACGCAGACTGTAGAAACGCCAAGCCTGAAGCATGGCGGCGCGGGCCGCGCTGTAGCTGCTGCTGTAATGGAGCAAGAGCTCTTCAAGTGGCAGCTCCAAGGCAGCTCCGATCTCTTTCACCACGGCAGTGAAGAAGGGATCGAACTGGGCGTTGGGTCGGCCAGGGTTGGCCACGACTGGCTCTTCACCGACGCCGAGGTCAATCACGGCCCCCTCGCCTAGGGCCAGCTCGCCATCAGCGGTGTCATCGCCTTCAGGACGCTCGTCCGCCAGCGCAGTCATCGGCAGGTTGCCGGTTGGGAACTCAGAGCTCTTTTTGATGAACACCGTGAACATTGCGGAGATCACGGCGGCCATAAGCTCCGCACTGCTGTAGCGCTCCAGCTTTTGAAGTGGCTCCAACACAGGCGCCAAGTATGGAGCCCCACGCTTTTGACCTGGACGTTCCTTGTCCGCCAAAACATGCAACACCCGCCGCCGGCCCGTCTCCTCACCAAACGCGGTAAGTCGCTCCCAGCTCAGTGGCTTGCCGGCCAGATGCTCACCGGGATAGCCGGTGCAGACGTGATAGGCCACGGGCGCGCCCAGCGAATCGAACTCAACGCCATCAACCAGATTGACCCGGTCCATACCGCCGTTCGGATTGCCGACTCGATCCGACTCGATCAACTGTAGTCGCGTGCTGAAGACACAACCCGGTCGCTCCTGATCGGGGCTGGCCACCAACACATCACCGGCAACCAGCGACGACACCAAGACCAGGGCTTGCAGTTGGTAATGATTGAGGGTCGCTTCGGCATCACACTCCCTTGGATCATCGGCATACAACGACCAAAGCCGGTCCAACCGGCCATTGAGTTCGTCTGCCTGCTCTTCGGTGAGGCCCAGGGCCTCATGGTCCACCTGGGCCCGGCACACCAGCCCGGTGCCCACGACATTGGTGCGCAACCGGGCGATCGCAGCGCGGGCTATCAGATGGTTACGCATGGCGTCCCTGGACCTGGCCACCAGCATTCGCCGCTCGCTTTGATTGAAGTCTCGTCGCGGACTACCGAGGCCTGGAATCCAGCTGGCCATGCTGCGCAGCATGCGTGAAGCGCCTCGCCAGCGAGTTTCAACACCGCCGCCACCGCCCTGAGCAACAATCTGCTGGCCGCCCACCGAAGCCCTGGCCACCTTAATGGCCTCGCGCATCAGCAGATCGGCCGGGCCTTCACGCTTACTGAATGGCCACATGATCAGATCCCCAAGTACGAGACGCGATTGCGGCCTCGCCCACGCAGCGCCGCCTGTTCGTTGGCGACTTCTTGGGCATATTGTTTCTCCAGCAGGCGCAAGCTGTTGAGCTCTGCCAGCTGTACTTCACGATCAGCCCGGCGCAGGCGCTGACCTTTTTTCAGGACGTCAGAAATTGCCGCCCTAACTTCAGCTAGGCGCTGTTGTGCGTCAGTCATGGTTGATTTCCTTAATAGCCCGCTCGACTGCGGGTGCCCCGCCCACGAGCGACTACTCGGCGCGGTACCGGTGCGACCGGTTGTTCGGTGTTGAACAGCGTTGGCTGCATCAGTTGCTGTTCCAACTGGTCCCACTCGTGGTCACGTAGCAGATGCGTTTTAAGGCTACGTGCGGCGTGCAGGGCATACACCTCGCAGTCCAGGGCTTCGTTGCGGCGCCCGGCTTTTTTCTGCCAGACCATCTTGCTGGGGTTACGCGCATGCGGCGCCAGCACTTCGTTGGTGAGCTGTTCGTAGTAATCCGAACGAATCTCGCTGTACCAGTGCATGCGCCCCGGTCCGATACCCTTCAAGCGCAGACGGCCATCGATCAGCGTCTTGGCCTTGTGCGTGCCAACGATGTGCACCCGCAGGCCATATTTCGCCGCTTTGGTGTTGTCCTGCGATGTGTCCACAGACTGCGGTGGTTTGGTAAAGATTTCCTTATCGCGGCTGTCAATCGAAGCGCCCTTGATCGCCATGATGTTGAAGCGCTGCCGATCACGGACATAGCTGTAAACGGCATCGCTGGTATTACCGTCCGAGCTGTCGATGCTGACCGCCGACACCGCGAGGTGCGCGCCGCCTTCGGTAGGGATTGGCTGAGCGATGACCCGATCCAACTCCTGCCAGACGCTGTCGTGGGGGTCGATTGGGTTGCCGTGTAGCTCACCCCAATAGAGCCGCCAGGACTCTTCGCCGCGCCCCCATCCGGTGATGACCAAAGCCAGACGATCACCTTGCACATCCACACCCACGGTGACCAACAACACGCCCCTGGGCGCTGTCAGTTCGGCATATGGTTCGGCCCGCTTCTCCAGTTCGTCTGTTTTGGGCGCGTCGCTTTGGTACTCGTAGCTTTCGCCCTTGGAGCTGTTCACAAAGGCAATCATCGGGCCGATGTTGCCTTGCGCCGCTGCGTGTTCGGCCTGGAGCTTTTTCTCCATCAACGCCTGGAAGCGTGAGCCCCAAAAGGTAGCGTACAGCTCATTGAGGATGTAGCCGGCAATCCCGCGAAACTCAGCCGTGGCCTGCCAGCGCCCGTGCTTGAGGTTCGCGTTCTTCTGGTTGTCGTCCCAAATCGCGCCGCAATGTGGGCATGAATAGAACGCCTTCTCCGGCCGTTTTTTGCCGTAGACCTCGTGGTGATACTCGGGGTCTTCATCGCAGTGAAGGTTGTCAAAGCTCAACGCATGTTCCTGGCCGCATTCGTGGCATGTCACCAAACCGATGCGCTTGTCCGACAGTTCCAGCTCCGCATCAATGGCCGACAGGCCTTTGATCGTTGGGGTGCCGCCGATGATGATCTTGGAACGGCGAAAGGTTTTCAGACGCTCCTTGGCCAGCTTGATGCTGTCGCCCTGCCCGCGCAGGTTGAGGTTGCAGTCGTCGGGCTCTTCAATGGCTACACGCGGTACCGGTGTAGATTTCACGCTGGCCGGGCTGTTGGAGCCCACCATCTTGAGGAAACCGCCAGGGAAGCGCTTAAAGTCTTGGCGCTGCTGCAACTTGCGGCTACGCAAGTCGACCTTCTTGCGAAGCCGTGGAGTCGCCTCAATCATGGGTTCGAGCTTCTCACCCACGTACTGCTTGGCGGCTTCGGCCTTGGGAAACAGCACCAGGATCGGCGACGGATCAATGTCGATCCACTTGCCCAGGGCGTTACCCAGAACGCCCGATGTCCAGGCAACCTGTGCCGACTTGCGGCCTACGATCTCGGTGACCGCCGGATCGTCCAGCGCCTCCAGAGGGCCGCCGGGCCAAGTCAGGTGAGGCGTGACGTTGAAGCGATATTTGCCAGGGCGGGCTGACTCTTCTGGCGCCAGCCAGCGGTATTTTTCCGCCCATTCGATAATGCTCATGCGCGGCGGCGGTGCCCACTTACGGCAGGCGCCGCGCAGCGCGTTAATCGCCGTCTTTTTCAAGGCCCTCCGGATCGTCCGGTTCGTCAGAATCTCCATCTGACTGGGCATCATCCTTGTCATAGTCTGACAGCCTCCTCAGGATGGTTTCGATGGGGTCGGCGATCAGGCGCTCGTCAACTTCAACGCCGTAGCGCGCCGACAGTTGTTCCGCCAACTCATCCGGAAATGAGTTGAGCAGCTCGACTTTGGCTGCCGTGATCATTGCCTCGAAGCGTCCGATCAGATCCGCCGCGATTACGACCTCGCCCAAATCCTTGGCCAGCGCCAGCTCTTCACGATTGGCCCTGACCCGGTCGAGCCGGTCACGAGAGGATTCTTTTTTGCCGTTGAGGGCGGCCTGGTGCATCAGCCACTGGATCACCGCCTCGGTGTCGTATTGGTTTTCGTTGCCCCGGCCCAGGCCGAACTCGATTACAGGCATGCCGTCGTTCTGCCAACGGGTCAGCGTGCGTTCATCGCGGCCGACGATCTCGCTCAACTCGGCTTTGCTGACTGTTCTTCCCATCGCTAACTCCTTGAAAAGACGGACATCCCTGCAAAAAACTCAGCTGCAGGGAATCCGCGAGTTCGGTAACCCGTGTAGGGGGCGGGTCAAGGGGAGGACCCAGAAAATCCCCTCCCCCTACCCCTGCCCCGCGTTGCTTGAAGCCTCGGTGACACCTAAACGTTTCGCTACCCAGCGTTCGTACAGGCCAATCGCAACGTCGGCGCCAGCCATCGCCGTCAAACATCCCAAGGCGCCCGCCGTCCAGATCGACATACCGGCCGCGATCATCAACATCATCGCCGTCACCCCGCAGGCGATACAGGCACCGGATCGAAGGGCGAGGCGCCGCAGCAATGCCCAGCCCCGCGCCCCGTCCTTGTCGGCCCGCCACATCTCCCCCGATACGCCGCCAACCAAGGCCAGGAGAATCACTAACCAGATCGGCATCTCTGCCAGTGCTTGCTGTTCGTTCGTCATTGTCCCGCCCCTTAAACGCAAAAACCCGGCGCAAGGGCCGGGTTTGGTGTGTGATGCCTGCCGCTTTATGCGGTCGCACCTATCGAAGATGAGTACTTTTTACAGGTCGATTCCGGTGGCAGCAAGCCGGTTTTAATGCCACCCCATCAATAAGGGGTCAACGCAAGGTCAATGTAGGGGTAATGCACTGGTAATGCGCGGCGGGGCATAGTTATCGCGGCTTCCAGCGCCTTTGGCGCTGTCCTTCCTGTCCCACTATCCTTTGTCGAAGTAGGACAGCTACAGGCGCCTAGAATCGGGGCCTGCCCCACTGTCCTACCTTATTTTCTCTTCTCTCCCGTAAAGAGTAAAAGCTAAGAGCACGCTTGCGCGCCATGGGCGCGTATACGCTCCCGCTACGCTCACACATGGGCGGGACGTGCGGGAAGGTTGGACAGTAGGACAGCTCAACAACAGCGCGGCCCGCGCTTGTCCAACTGCATCAAGCAGCAGTGGGACAAGGCGAGCCGGTAGGACAGCCACGGACGCAAACGGGGTCAAGCAGCGCCCCCCATCAGCAGCCAATAGATGCACAGGTGCGCGTCATGCAGACGCTGGTAGTAGGTGTCACGTCCGCAGCCGCAATGGGCGTACTTCAAACGCATGCCGGAGTCCTGGTTGCAGTAGTGCTCTCGCACGATTTGCACATGCAGCGGATCGAGATGCTTAGTCACGATCAGCTCGATATCCAGCGAACCTTCCAAGGGCGCCCGGAACGCACGTCGACCACGAATCAGTTGCCCATTGCTCTCCATCATCATGGCGACCATGTTCCCACCGGCGAGCCCTCCGGCACTGAGGTCGCTGTGCAGCTCTTCAGCCCATTTGCGCAGCCGCGCATCGATCTCCTTAATCATCGAAACATGGCTCCTCGACCGGCTGCACTTTCAGGTTCGATGCCCTGCCCCAATCTTGCGGCTTCTTGTAACCCCAGGGCCGGACGCCACTCTTAGGCAAAGCAGGCAGCCGAACTTTCCGCCAACCAAGCCGGTGCATGATCGCCCCGACCCGCATCTGCTCTGGCTTGCCCCAGTGGCCGTAATCGAGCTTCAAAGCCCCCAGCAGAATGTCGGTGCCGGTCGCCGTCTCGCCAAGCTGGGACTCCTCGAGCCAAGACAGGATCGGGCCTTCCCATTCATCCACCACAAAGCGCTCTTCCTGCGCCTCGGCGAACAGCGGCGCCTCCTCCCGATTGACCCACCAGATATCGCCGGACTGATAGCAAAACATCGCCTCAGCCCATAGCTGGTCGCGGATCTCGCGCAATTGGTCCAGATCCACCTTGGTACAGGCGACCGGCCAATAACGCCGGTTGCCGGTGGCATCCTTCAGGTACTCATCCTGGTTCGTTGTCCCCACGAAAACACACTGGCGTGGCACGTCCATCGTCCTGCGGCCATAGCTCTCGCGGTAGGTGTCGGTCGAGGCCGAGAAGAACTGCTTTGCCTTGGTGGACTCGGCCTTGTTGAAGCTATCCAGCTCCCCCAGCTCAACGATCCACTTGCCGCGAATGGCCTGGAACCCATCCTTGTCGCCCAAGGCGAAGGGAGTGTCCATAAACCAAGCGCCGCCCAAGACCGACATGGCCGTGGACTTACCGGCACCTTGCGCGCCTTCGAGAATCATCACCGAGTCAGCCTTGCAGCCCGGCTGCATCACCCGGCCGACCGCAGACACCATCCAGCGCTTACCGACCTTGGAGCTGTAATCCGTCGGGGCTACGCCCATGATGTCTGTCAACCAGGTGTCGAGCCGGGGTATCCGATCCCACTCCAGGCCATTCAGGTAGTCGCGTACAGGGTGAAAAGCATGGTCATGCGCGACAACACTGACAGCCTCGATAACGCTGCTCGCCTTGACCCGCAGGTTGTACTGTTGCGCGAGCCACTTCATGACCAGCATGTCATCAATGTCAGCCCAATCGCCGACACCGCCGCCATACGGGGCAGCACGCAGCTTGACGATCTTGGAGCTGAACGCACTGAAGCCAATCACACCGGCCCAACGCTCGTCGTTGCCAAGGATCAGCTCGACGTTTTGCATGTGCGCGATCAACATGCCGTTTTCTGTGCGGGCCAGCAGGTCTTTCCAGCCACCCGCTGCAGGTGGCTTGACCACCGCCAGAACCTGGCGGCGCACCGCCTCCAATCCTTCAGCACAGTGCAGGTCGTTGAAGTCGGTCCACTTGTCCTCTCGTTCACCCGAAAAGATCGGGGCAACTACCTGGCCGCCAACAACCGTGGCCGCGTTGTTGGCCTTTTCTTCACCTGGGTTCCAGGGCTCGCCATTTGGGCGCTTGGTTTTCCAGTCATCATCCCGGCAGATGATTAGTGGACGCCCCGGGAACCGCTCGCGCATCGCCTTGGCGACCATCATCAGGTTGCCCGCATCAAAGGCAATGGCGACCGTCAACGAGGTCGCCATGTGCAGGCTTGCACCGGTGGCGTAGCCCTCACACACCAACACTGGCTCGCCCGGTTCAGGGTGCGGACCAACGAGGTGGAAGGCGCCTTCCTTCGCCATCCCATAGGGCCAGTAAGACTTGTCGCGGCCAGTGTCCTCTTGCTTCTCGGGGAATATCACTTGCAGCCCGACGATCTGGTCCCGAGCGTTTTGCATGGGCACCAAAACCGCGCCGGAGCGCGGGGCATAACGAACACCGAGGCCTACAATCTGCTTTCGATCCAGATAGGCGCTACGGCCCTTATCGGGCATCCGCTTGAATAAACCAGCGGCACGGTTGGCCGCTCGACGTGCAGCGTTGGCAGCCTTCTCTGCGGCCTTGCGCTTAGCCTCCTCCTGACGAGCGCGCATGACTTCACGCTCTTCAGGCGTCATCCGGCCGGGTTTCACCTTGATCTTGTGCGTGTCCCCTGTACGCCAGTCGCCGAACGCACCGAAGATCAAAGTTTCGCCTTTCTCGGTGTGGTGCTCGTGTAGAACGTACCAGCCGTTTTTCTCTTTGCCCTTATCCAGGGCGGTCTTGCATCGAGTCAGCTTGCCGTAAAGCAGTGGCTGCGCGGGCTCCAGACCGAAGTCCGCAAATTGATTCAGCACGTCATCGAGCATGGCGAGCCTCTCGCATCTCATCGATGGACTGGCAGTTCACACATTGCGTGCAGCCCTGCTGGGCCAGTCGACGCGCCTCGGGGATCGGGTCGTCACAGCTTTCACAGAACAACAACGAATGCCCAGGCAACGTCGGCTTGAACGCACTGCGAGCAGCAAGCGCCTGATCGATACGCTCCTGTACCAAGTCATTGGCGAAATCAGCAATATCAGCCACGGCCGTCACCCCGCGTTGTGTGGTTGACGTACGTGGCGCGGTTGAACAGGCCCAGCAGCCCCTGGATACCTCGAAACACCTGCAGGCGGATCGCGGCCAGCTCGTGGTCGCTGACCACACCATCGCCAATACTCTTGGCCCAGGTATCTGCCAGGTCAGCCACCTGACGAAAATACTCGGCAAGACCGATGGTCAAGGTTTCGGGCATATCAGTGGTGTACACCTCGGACAGCTCATGCCAGATCGTATCGCCGACCAAGGCATGCACCGCATCCAGGATGCGTCTGTCCTTCGTCAGTTCGAGGATCTCGCCAAACTCTTGGATGTTCACCGAGTGACTGGGGTGCGTGGGGGACAGCTTGTGCTGCAGCGTGGTGGGGTTTCGGCCGGTGGTGGCGGCAATTGCAGCGGCGCCGCCAGGGTAGTCCCGAGCGGCATGGTAAAGCGCCAGATCGAGCGGCAGGACTTCCCGCTGTGCTCGTTCGACGCAACTCAGAGCGATTCGGCTCATGGCATTAATCCTAATAAGTTGCCAGTGCCGCGCGACATGCAGTGGTGATACATTGCCGCGTGGCTTGAAAGGGCCCAAACGCCGGCTAGATCTTAGGGATCGATACCGGCACGTGCCGGGGCGAACAATCCGTTGTTCACCCCTGGCGCAACAGCTGCCCAATCTGTGGTGGAGAAGGCAGCAACACCAAGGCTTCCGAGTCTTGGGAAAGCGCGATAAAGGGAGGTGGTTTGCATGTGGTGTGCCCGCCTACCTTTATCGCGACCCGGCAGCGCTGTGGTGGTGCGTGTCGGGAGGAACTGGGCGACCTTTGGGTCGCCTTTTTTCTATGCCGCTTGAGGGGCTTCGATTTCTGGAGGAAATACATCGTCCAATGTGCACACAGCTCCAAGCCTGTTCAACGCAGCAACAATTGCCCGGCATTCCGCTAAACCGGCGGTGCGCCTACCGGCTTCGTAGTTGCTAACCCTGGTTTGGGTCCAACCCAATGCAGCAACCAGTTCGCGCTGTCGAATACCGGATCTCTCTCTGTGCTCAGCAATGCAGTTCATACTTTGACCTCAGATGACTCGCGCCCATCTTAAGCACGAATCGTGAACTTTTCAACACGCAAAGTGCAAAAGAAATATTTCACTACGTGGTAAAAAAAGCACATGAACACATTAGGCCTACGCATCAAAAAACTCAGGAAAGCGAAGGGCATGACTCAGGAAGATCTTGCCCACGCTTGTCAATGGGAATCCCAGTCTCGGATAGGGAACTACGAGCGCGGAACCCGTCAACCGAACCTACAAGATCTGGAAAAGCTAGCTCAGGCTTTGGATGTGACTCTTCCTGACCTAGTTGCAGGACGTGATCGATCAGAACTCGAAACGTTACCTGATGCCATTCAGGGGCGCGTCCGGTCAGAAGATCGCTCCGTGCAGGCCTTTGGCCGCTCTAAGGATCACGGACAACCTGTAAGCAGTAATGCGGGATGGGCTAGAGAAGGAAGAGTCCCAGTGGTAGGAAACGCACAACTTGGAAATGAAGGATATTTTGAAGCCTTGGATTTCCCCCCGGGACATGGGGACGGCTACCTGAATATTCATAGTGATGACCCCGACGCTTATGGGCTTCGCGTCACCGGAGACAGCATGCTGCCTCGTATAAAAAACGGTGAATTCGTACTGGTAGAGCCGAACAAAAGCTTCTATAGCGGCGACGAGGTAATGGTGCGCACCACCACTGGACGTACGATGATCAAGGAGTTCATCTATTTGCGCGACGGGATGTATCGGTTGGACAGTGTCAATGCCGAGCACAACTCTATTCATATTGCGGAAAGCGACGTCCTGGAGATCCATCTCGTAGGCGGGATCTTGAAATCATCACGCTTTTTACACAGTGCCAGTGATATTTAAGCACGATACGTCTTGACGATAATTGCACGATACGTGATATTTGCCTCACTCTTCCACCACAGAGCGAGGCAAAACCATGCACACCACAGCATCCCTGCACGTCCATCCGGCCGTTGCCGACCTATCCCGCATCTTCGAAGTAAGGCGCCTGGCCCGTATCTACGGCTGCACCTTCATTCCGTCTAAACCCAAGCAACACGCCCGTACCGCACCGACTTCCTTCGATCCAAACGATGGAGGCCGGGCAGCATGAGCAAATACCTGATCGACAACCGCACACTGACATTGCTCAGCGCCCAGGTGAACCTGAGCGGGACTTTCAATCACACCCTTCGGCGCCTGTATCGACGCGATGTGTTGGCGTTTCGGCTAAAGGTTGAACGCAACAAGACCGACAGCACCTTCACCGTTGAGCTGGGTTCAGAGCGACACACCCTGACCGTGCCCAACACCAAAAAAACACACCTGAAGCTCGCCGACTTCATAGAGGAGGTCGTCAACGGCCCTGCTGACCTGACAGGCGAACCCCAGCCTAAACGACATGCTGAACGCGAGTACGGCGCTTTCAGCAGCCAGCAGCGGGAACAGGTTTACAGACTGGTTTCCACAGGTGGGTTTATCGACCTGGACCTGGGCTTTGAACTGCCGATCCGGCTCGCCGTGCACCGGACACGTACACGCTCGGGCATCACCGTAGTCATGAGCATCGGCGTCAAGAGCCCGCGCACCAAGTGCTTCACCGTGTACGGCACCGACGCCGAGATGTACGAGCAGGTTTGCGAATCCATCAACCACCTGGCTGCGCTGGCGACACCCGCCGCGCACGCAGCATAGGAGGGCTGAAATGGAGCGCAATCTCGAAAAAACCGCCAAGCACTTCGGCCTGACCCGCCCCGCCCTGATCAAGCTCATGCGCGAGAAGGGTCTGCTCACCGACCGCAACCTGCCGGCGTTCCCCGTCCGTGACCGTGAATACCTTCGGGTCAAGGACAGCAACTGGTACCACGACACGCTGGGCATGCAGTACAGCCAATCGACGCGAGTTCGACAGGCCGGCATCCCCTGGCTAGCAGAGCAACTGGGCCTCGACCTTCCTGCCATCCCGGCAGACAACCGTGACGTGGCCTAGGGAATACGCCCGCCAGATCATCGCCCTACGCACCCGAGAGGAGCGCAACGCCGCGCTTCTTGAGGTGCCGGAGCATCTGCGCGAGCTGACCAAACGCCATTGCCTAAATGCCTGGAACCACCCGGCCCGACACAAACACATGGAGAGCCAAAAACCTCATGAGTAACCAGCCTCAAAATCCGCTGCGCCTGATGCCGGCACCAGAGACGGCCACCATCGAGCTGCTGTATCGCACCTTCGGCGACGTGCTTATCCCCCTCGAAAAGCTGCGCGCGCAGTACTTCCGAAATATCAACGCTGAGCGATTTGCTGCGGAGATCAACAGCGGACGCATACAGCTTCCAGTTACGACCCTGGACGGTAGTCGTAAGGCCTTGAGGTACGCACACATCCGCCACGTTGCTGCACTCATCGACATCCAGGCGTACAAGGCCGACGAAGTCCACGCGAAGACCCACGCCGACGCAATTGAAGAAACCCAACCGTAACGGCTGCCACCACCAGCCACCCAAAACTACCTGGAGCACACCACATGACTGCAATTCAAATCTGCGCATTGATCGGCCTGATCCTAGGCTACGGTCTCATCTACTGGACCGGCTACCGAGGCGGGCTCATCGACGGCCGCGTCGAAGGCATCGAAGAGGGCACGAACGACGAACGCGCCGCCAACGCGAAAACCATTCGTGAGCTGGAGGCATCCCTCCAATTCATTCGCGCCGATCACAAAAACCTCGCAGCCCATGCGAAGCGGCTGAGGGAAAGCCAAGCCTTCGGCCCTCAAGAGCGCCAAACGCTTATGCAGATCGCCGAGAAACTGAGGTTGGCCTCTGACACCTTCCGCGCCATGAGTTCGAAGGCACAGGCACAGCAGGCGCTCGACCTGCGCGAAAAAGCGCTGGGCATGGCCGCTCTGCTGGATCAGATCAAAGTAGAGGACGCAGCATGAGCCGTCATTGCCCGACGCTACGCCTCTCACCTCAAGACGCCGGCGTGCTGCACCAGCAACACGCCAAAGCCACCGCCGAACTGCGCGAAGTGACTCGATTCCGCAAAGAGTTCGACCGGCAACTGTCGCTGCTGATCGGCTACGACGCCCTGCGCAAGTTGCATAAGGACACCCAGAACGCCCTGTTGCTAGCCGACTTGGTCAAGGAGGCAGCATGAACTGGATCCTCACGCATACCGGCAAACGCTTTGACTTGTTCGAGCCGGACGCCGACATGATCGACCCGAGGGATATTGCCCACTCACTGGCTCATTTGTGCCGCTTCAACGGCTACACCAGCGAGTTCTACAGCGTGGCCCAGCACAGTTGCTTGGTTGCGGATCTGGTGCCGGCCGAGCACAAGCTCGCCGCCCTCCTCCACGACGCGACCGAAGCCTACATCGGCGACATGGTGCGGCCGCTCAAACAGTGGATGCACGCCTACCACGACGTCGAGACATGGATCTGGGAACGCATTTGCACCCGCTTCAGCATCGATCAGGATCTGCCGGCATCCGTCACCCAAGCCGACCTGATCGCCCTGGCCACCGAGCGCCGCGACCTGATGCCACCCGACCCGGCCACCTGGGATTGCCTTGTCGGCATCGAACCCGCGCCCGAACGCATCCGACCGTGGTCACCCACCGAAGCCCGACTGACCTACCACCAGCGCCTGATGGACCAACTCGCTATCGAACACCGGAGGAAAGCGGCATGAAGCAGGAACAGTACGCCCCGCAAACCCAGTCCGCTTTGCTCCGCAGCGCCAGTTGGGTCGACGCGCCTGTAAACAACAGTCTCTGCTGCGCAGCAGCAGGCATTACTGCTTCTTTCCAAGCCACCGCCGAGGCACTTATACCCCACGAAAGGCTGCGCCGGGCAGCAGCACCTGAAGCCACGCTGATAGCTCAGCACCGCCCGCCCGCGCAGCCTGCCTTAGGGTATACGCATTTCGACACCGCAGCGGATCCGCCACCGCTGCAGTACCAAGTGGACAAGATTCCCGAGGACAAAATGGCCGAGCTGGTCGGTACGACCCGCCGAGCACTGCAGGGCAAACGAGCCAGAGGGGTCATCCCTAAAGGCGTCTGGAACACCATCGACAACCGCATCTATTACAGCATCAGGAGATACGAGGCATGGCTCGAAAGCCAATGGGATTGCCCACCGGAGTTGAATTTGTCGGCCAGTCCGTCAGGATTCGCTTCACTTGGAACGGGCAACGCCGTTGCGAAACCCTCCCCTATCCCCAGACACCGAAAGGCATTAAAGCGGCATCCGATCTACGCGCTAACGTAACCAGCCTGATCAAGCATGGCGTTCTCGACGACCAACGTTATGCGGAGCTGTTTCCCAACTCCACTTATGCCACCTACTCCGCTACTCCCCGCTTCGGGGAGTATGCCCAGGAGTGGTTAAACAGTCGGGAGGTGGTAGCAGGCACCCGCAAGAACTATCGAGCGTCCCTCAATCTGTATTGGATGCCTCACTTAGCCCTGCTACCCGTCGACGGCATCACCTCGGTGCTGTTGCGCAAAATCGTAGCCAGCACAGAATGGAAATCGCCGGGCGTTAAGCGCTCGGCAATCCAGCGGCTGACGACGGTGTTCAGCACCGCCGTCAAAGACGGCCTGATCAATCGCAACCCGGTCGAGTCCATCGAGCTTCCCGTGAAAACGAAAAAGCCCATCGACCCCTTCACGGTGGCAGAGGCCAACGCCATCATCGAGCACCTCTATAAAACGCTGACTCATTCGATGCGGGTCTACGCTGCTTACTTCGAGTTCGCCTTCTATACCGGAATGCGCCCTAGCGAAATAGCGGCCCTGCGCTGGGACGAGGTAGATAAGCAGAAACGCTTAGCCACCGTGTGTCGGATCGTCGCGGACTATAAGATTGAGGAGCGCACTAAAACCCGCAATGAACGGCAAGTGATGCTCAATAGCCGGGCCATGCGCGCCATTGAGGTCGCCGAGCAAATCGCCGAACAACGTGCGAAACAGAGCCGTAGAAAGCAGGCGAAGTCTCCTTATGTGTTCCCACCTACAAAGAATTTTGAGTTCATCCAGCAGTCCAGCGTCACCGACAAGCACTTCCAGGCGGCTCTGACCGAATTGGAGATTCGCGCCCGTCGGCAATACAACTGCCGACACACATACGCTACCATGTGCCTCATGGCGGGTATGAACCCTGCGTTTATTGCCACTCAGCTGGGTCACAGCGTTCAGATGTTGCTCTCGACCTATGCCCGATGGATCAACTCCAGCACCGACTGGGGCGAACTCGGGAAGCTCGAAAACAGCTTGAGTGGTACAAAATTGGTACAGACAGAACAAGTACCCTCCTGAAACCCTTATGGAATCAGCCTCTGTGACACTGGAACAGAACTACACCGCGATCCTCGGCCAATTGGGCGAGGACGTTTCCCGCGAGGGCCTGCTCGACACGCCCAAGCGCGCTGCCAAGGCCATGCAGTACCTCTGCCGCGGTTACGAACAGACCCTCGAAGAAGTCACCAACGGTGCCTTGTTCAGCTCCGACAACAGCGAAATGGTGCTGGTCAAGGACATCGAGTTGTACTCGCTGTGCGAGCACCATTTGCTGCCCTTCATCGGCAAGGCCCATGTGGCCTACATTCCGAGTGGCAAGGTGCTGGGGCTTTCGAAAGTCGCACGCATCGTCGACATGTACGCCCGTCGTCTGCAGATCCAGGAAAACCTCAGCCGCCAGATCGCCGACGCGGTCCAGCAGGTGACCGGAGCTCTGGGCGTGGCGGTGGTGATCGAGGCCAAGCACATGTGCATGATGATGCGCGGTGTGGAAAAGCAGAACTCCTCGATGATCACCTCAGTGATGCTCGGCGAGTTCCGCGAAAACGCCGCGACCCGCAGCGAGTTCCTCAGCCTGATCAAGTAACCCCTGCATGAAAAAAACCGGCATTGATCGCCGGTTTTTTTTCGCCCGTGAAAAATCAGGTAAGCTGCGCGCCCTCTTCTTCCCTGTCGCGAGGCTTAATACCGTGATCGTCAAAGCGCTGCGAGTTGGCCTGGGCCAGCTGATCATTTTCATCGACTTCATCACCCGCCCCGGCAAGAAGCAACGTCCGGCCGAAGCCCAGGCGCAAGTCAATCAGGCCGCCCGCAGCCTGACCCTCTATCAGTTCCACGCCTGCCCGTTCTGCGTGAAGACCCGCCGCACCTTGCACCGCCTCAACGTGCCGGTGGCCTTGCGAGATGCCAAAAACAACGAGCAGGATCGCCAGACGCTGCTGGAGCAAGGCGGCAAGATCAAAGTGCCGTGCCTGCGTATTGAAGAGAACGGTGAAACCACCTGGATGTATGAGTCCAAGGTGATCATTGAGTATCTGGATCAGCGGTTTGCTGCAGTCTGATAGTTTTATGGTGTGACGACTGGCCTCATCGCGAGCAAGCTCAGCTCCCACAGTGGGCCTTGGTGAACGCTGGATTTGTATTCACCACCCCCCTTGTGGGAGCCGGCCCCCACAGGGGGCCTTGGTGAACGCTAGGTTTGTATTCACCACCTCCCCTGTGGGAGCCGAGCTTGCTCGCGATGGGGCCCGGACAGCCATCACAAAGCCCCTTGATATCAAGCCGCCTTTTCAGCCAACGCCTCCCGCACCACCCCCGCCAATCGCTTGAGCCCTTCATCCAGCCGCGCCGGGTCGATGTGACTGAAGTTCAAACGCAGGTGCCCCGGATGCATGTCCGGCTCGGGAAAGAATGGCTCCCCCGGCATGAACGCGACCTCCGCCGCCAGGGCGGCGTCGAGCAAGGTACGAGTGTCCAGCGGGTGTTTGAGGGTCAGCCAGAAAAACAGCCCGCCCTGGGGCACGTTCCAATCCGCGATGTCGGCAAAATGCCTGTGCAGTGCGGTCTGGAACCGGTCGCGACGATCCCGGTAGAAATCCCTCAATTCACTCAAATGATGGCGATACTGCTCGGTGCCGATCCATTGCAATGCCTGCCATTGACCGATGCGATTGGTGTGCAGGTCCGCCGACTGCTTGAGCCGCAGCAAGTGGGGGAACAGATCCGGGCTGGCGATCAGGTAACCCACCCGTAGCCCGGGTAACAGCGTTTTCGACACCGTGCCGGTGTAGATCCAGCTGGCTTTCTTCAAGCGACTGACAATCGGTGTGGCGCTGCCGCCGTCGAAGGTCAGCTCACGGTAGGGCTCATCCTCAAGCAGGGTCACGCCAAACTCATCCAGCAATGCCGCCACCGCGTCGCGCTTGGCCTCGCTGTAGCGCACCGCCGACGGGTTCTGAAAGGTGGGAATCAGGTAGATGAACGCCGGCCGATGCTGTTCCAGGCGGGCTCGCAACTGTTTCAGATCCGGACCGTCGGCCTCCAAGGGCACCGTGATGCAGTCGGCGCCAAACAGCTGGAAAATCTGCAACGCGGCCAGGTAGGTCGGCGCTTCCAGCATGACTTGGGTGCCGACATCGATGTGCAGCTTGGCCGCCAGGTCGAGGGTTTGCTGTGAACCGCTGACCACCAACGCCTGGCTCGCTTCACAGGCCAGACCCAGCGAGCGCGCCTGCGCCGCCAGGGCTTCGCGCAAGGCTGGCTCACCTTCGCTCATGCCGTATTGGCCCACGGACACCGGCATGGCCTCCCAGTCCACTTTCGGCAACAAGGCTTCGGCCGGCAGGCCGCCGGCGAACGACATCACTTCAGGGCGCTGCGCCGCGGCGAGGATTTCTCGGATCAAAGAACTTTTGAGGCGCGAGACACGTTCGGAAAAAGCCATGGGGGTCACCTGTAGCGGGTCACTGGAAAAATGAGTCAAACTGGTTGACCGAAACTACTCCGACCTCCATGGATACGTCAACATGATTGACCTTAAAAACCCGACCTCCCAGCAGATGGCCATGGAAGCGTTCTTCTTCGGTTACCAGGCGTTTACCGCCAAGGCCGATGAAATGCTCGAGCGTCGCGGGCTGAGCCGGGTGCATCAGCGCATCGTTTTTTTTATCGCCCGCTATCCATCCTTGAGCGTGAAGGAATTGCTGACCCTGCTCGGCGTGAGCAAGCAGGCGTTGAACATGCCGTTGCGCCAGTTGATGGAAATGCATTGGGTGAACAGCGTTGCGTCCGAAACCGACAAACGTAAGCGGCTGCTGGCGCTGACGGCCGAGGGCGAGCGGTTCGAACAGGCGTTGCGTCGTGAGCAGGTGAAATTGCTGGAGCGCGTGTTTGCCGAAGCTGGGGAGGAAGCCGTGGATGGGTGGCTGGCGGTGAATCTGGCGCTGGGGAAGGGCTTGGTGAACTGATGTCAGCTCTGCTGATTTTGTAGCGCGCGAACTGACGCTATCGCGAGCAGGCTCGCTCCCACAGTGAATCCGGGTGCGCACAAAATGTATGAACGACGCCGCCCTCTGCGAGCCTGCGCGCGATGGCGTCCTCACAGTCGATATATCCCTATTCCCCAGACTTTTCGTCGACAAGACAGAAAACATTATTTGCTTTATTTGTATACAAAAGCATAATTCGCTTCGTGCGAGTTCCTGACCATCAGGTCAAAAAAACCTCGCCAGCCTTACCTGCCTCAAAGCAACGCCGCCACCCTCAGGGGGCGGGCGTGCTGGAAATAACAATAAAACTCTTGAGGAGTACTCGCTGTGGAAAGCCGCAAACCCGAAGCCCGGACGCTGGACCTCTCGCCGCCACTACGCACTGGCTGGCTGGAGCGCATCTTCAAACTCAGCTTGCATGGCACCACGGTGAAGACCGAGCTGATTGCCGGTCTGACGACCTTCATCACCATGGCCTACATCATCTTCGTCAACCCCAACATCATGGCCGACGCCGGCATCGATCACGGCGCCGCATTCGTCGCGACCTGCATCGCCGCCGCCTTGGGTTGCCTGTTGATGGGCCTGTACGCCAACTGGCCGGTAGGCCTGGCACCGGGCATGGGCCTGAACGCATTTTTCACCTACACCGTGGTCGGCACCATGGGCTACAACTGGGAAACCGCATTGGGCGCGGTGTTTGTTTCCGGTGTGCTGTTCATGTTCCTGACCCTGTCGCGGGTGCGTGAATGGCTGCTCAACAGCATTCCGGTGAGCCTGCGTTATGCCATGGGGGCGGGAGTCGGGTTGTTCCTCGGCCTGATCGGCCTGAAGACCGCTGGCATCGTCGTGGACAGCCCCGCGACCCTGATCAAGCTCGGCTCCCTGCACGAGCCCGGCCCGTTACTGGCTGCGGTGTGTTTCCTGATGATCGCCGTGCTCAGCTATCACCGCGTGTTCGGCGCGATCCTGATCAGCATTATTGCCGTGACGCTGGCCGGCTGGGGCCTAGGGCTGGTGCAATACAACGGGGTCATGTCGACACCACCGAGCCTGGCGCCCACCTGGATGGCGATGGATGTGGTCGGTGTATTCAACGTCAGCATGATCAGCGTCGTGCTGGCCTTCCTGTTCGTGCACATGTTCGACACCGCCGGCACCCTGATGGGCGTTGCCCAGCGTGCCGGGCTGGTCAAGCCTGATGGCAAGATCGAGAACCTGTCCAAGGCCCTGAAAGCCGACAGCGCCTCCAGTGTGTTCGGCGCCATGGTCGGCGTGCCGCCGGTGACCAGCTATGTGGAAAGCGCCGCGGGTGTCGCGGCGGGTGGCCGTACAGGGCTTACCGCCGTGACGGTCGGTGTGCTATTTATTGCCGCGATGTTCTTCGCACCACTGGCCGGGATGATCCCCGCCTACGCAACCGCGGGTGCCTTGATCTATGTCGCCATGCTGATGATGGGAGGCATGGCCCACATCGAATGGGACGAAGCGACCGACAGTATCCCGGCCATCGTCACGGCCATCATGATGCCCCTGACCTTTTCGGTCGCCGACGGTATTGCGCTGGGCTTCATCACCTATGTGGTGCTTAAGGCCGGCACGGGTAAACACAAGGAAATTTCTGTCAGTCTGTGGGTGCTCTGCGCGATCTTCATCGCCAAGTTCATCTTTTTGTAGGCACGGATATTCATCAGCCTCACCCCGTCGGGTGAGGCGTTCTTGCATCAGGAGCAAAGCAATGAATCTGGAAACCTGGCTGTTGTTCAGCGGCGCCGCCCTGGTGGTGATCCTCATCCCCGGCCCACTGTCGTTGCTGATGATCGGCAACAGCCTGAACTATGGCCTGCGCCGTTCCTATCCGGCGTTCCTGGGTGGCGTGATCGCCTCGATTTGCCTGTTGAGCGCTTCGGCGCTGGGGCTCGGTGCATTGCTGTTGGCGTCGGAGCAACTGTTCAGCGCCTTGAAGATTGTCGGTGCGTTGTATCTGTTTTACCTGGCCTGGCAGAGCTGGCAGCAATCGCGCCAGCCATCCCAGGGGGCCGAAGTGCCCCAGGCCGCCGCCATCCCACGCTTTCGCGCCCTGTTCGGCCGGGCATTCGTGCTGGGTGCCAGCAACCCCAAAGACATTCTGTTCTTCGCCGCTTTCCTGCCGCAGTTCTTGAGCGCCGAACAACCGTTCCTGCCGCAACTGCTGATCATGATCGCCACCTGGACCGTCCTTGATCTGCTCTGCAAGTTGGCCTATGGCCTCGGTGCCCATGGCGCCGCGCGGTATTTGCGCACAGGTAAAGGTCAGAGTTGGTTCAATCGCATCAGCGCAGGGTTATTTGGCGGCGCGGGCGCGGCCTCTTTAATGTCCAGCCATTGAACCCGCTGGTTTTGCGAAATCGCTTATCTTTTTGACTTAAGGCTTTGGCAAAACATAGCAACAACCCATCGATATACACCGTTAAGGAAAACATCTTACATAGAGGGCCATTCACTTATCGTTGAACAAGGAAGTTCAAAATGGCCAAAGTTTTCCAGCCCTCCTCAATTCCTGACGATCACGCCGTGATCGTTACGGATCTGGATGTTCATACCAATAAGTACACGGTCGAGACGCTCGACTTCAAGGTGGCCGATCAAAGACAGCCCATTGAGGAACATAAGCACAGGCAGGCCCAACTGGAAGTCGTGGACAAGCTCTACGGCCCGCTACACATCGGTTCCGTAAGCATCACTCGCTCGGCTCTGAATGCGCTTGGCGCAACGACCGATGGACAGCCGCTCGAGGGTGACAATACTTTTTTCCGTAGCGCCAATCGCTTTTTCGTGAACTCGCTACAGTTCAGTGCAGTGGCTGTCGAGACCCGCCTGAAACTAACGACCGATGCCAACGATTATCGCTTGCCCTCTTTGCTATTCGAGATGGCGAGTCAACGCCCGGTCTCCGCGCCCCCCCTGTTGAGGAGAACGCCTGAATTACAAGCGGGGACCGGCGGTAACTGCAACACGCTCGACAAACTTCTGAAGTCTGCCCAAAGGCTCGATGTCGGTGGGCTTGCGTTGAGAACATTCAGTTGGGTCAGCACAGCCAAGAGTCAGATCCTCGTTCCTACCGGGCTGGGACTTCAGGCTTTCGGCATCTACAGCGGCCTGTGCGGCCTGCAGGACGCCATTCGCGACAAAGACACCTACCAGACCGTTTTCAACGGCGCCAGCGTCGCCGCCGAAGTCGCGTCAATCGGCGTCGAAGCGGCCGTGACCAGACAAGCGACCCAGATGATCAGAGCCGGCCAGCGTTCACTTGGGGGCTTCGCTAAAACGACGTTCGCCACAAGACTGGCACGGGGAAGTGGCTTGATTGCCAGCGTGCTGACGCTGCCTTTCGACATCATCGCCGCTGTCGACTCTTTCAAGGCTGCCGCCAACACCACCGGCAACGAGGCCATCGATCACTACGTCAGCGCGGCCTTGAGTGTCACCAGTGCCGCCATGACCGTAACCATCGGCATCGCGGCCCTGGCGGGGTTCAGTTCAGCCGGCCCCGTGGGCCTCGCCGCAGGGCTTATCCTGATGGTCGGGTCACAGGTCTGGGGCGCGGTTCGTCAGGTCGATGAAATCGACGACTATATTGAACTCACCGTACACGAACGCCTGCGCACCGGTTGGTTCGCCTTCTGGACGATCAGCCCGGATCAGGATGTACAGGACCGGTACATCATCGCCAAGACTGGCACTGAACATACGAAACGCCTTCGGGCCAATGCCTTGAACTTACTCAAGGGGCCACTGAAAGACAGCACTGAAGCGGTTGTGAATGGCAAGTTCACCGTAGAACTCGAAGCGGTGAACTACAACACCTGGAACTGGTGGACCGGGGAAAAATACCAAGCGACCGCAGTGCGCCCCAGGATCAAAGACAGCGACGACTGGATCGATGCGCGTGAAGGCGTGACCGCTGAAACGCCCGGGGCAATCCTCGGCGCAGCGGCAGACCATAAAGGCGTCCATTGGTATATCGGCGGTGGCGACGACACGGTTCTTGGCGTGGAAAACAAGCCCAATGTCTTCCATTACGGCGCGGGTGTTAAAAAGCTCAGCGGCGGCTTGAAAGATGACGTCTTCATTTTCGAAGGTTCGACGCAAGTGCCCGGCGCAAACCCCACCTCTTCAGACAGTAGCCTGGTGGGAGGCTTGGGCAATGACACGCTCATTTTGTCAGGGCGTGCCAGCCATCGTCAGGCGCCGCGCCTGGGCTATCAGGTCGACCTGGACGCCGGACATGTGTCGATCATCACCCAAGCCACGCCTGACACCGAGAACGGACGGTACCGCCACGCCGTGCTTGAAGGCATCGAGAATGTTGAAATCCTCGAGGGTGGTACCAACGTCATCAAAGGCAGCGCCGGCTCAAACATCATCAAATCCCGCGGCAACGATTCAATCGAGGCTGGGGCGGGAGATGACCAGATTTTCATCCTGAGTGGAAACAACCGTAACGCCGATGGTGGTCCTGGCGATGACGCCTACGCCATCGCACATAAACCCGGCCACGTATCGATCACCGAGGACGGCGTGGGCAACAGTGTCATCGCACTGGACTGGAGAGCGGACCTGATTGACAGCTGGCGAATCGAAGAAGGCTGCCTGGTCATTACTTCATGCTTCGATGCAAACGACTGGGAACTTCGCAAAGTCACCCTCAGGACAGTCTACGAAGACACGGAATATCCAAGGGCCTTACAGAACAGCAGGCTGACGTTCGTCACGAAGGATGGCTACCACTTGGTTCCCGACCTGCCTGACAGGATCGAGCACGCGAGCCCACTGGACATTGCAGCAGTCATCGTGCAACAGGGCACACCGCAAAATCCGGCCATCTTGCCAGATCGAAGCGAGCAGCAGGTCCCCTTCGACAGAGACTCGGCCTATCATGTTTCCCGTCTTGTCGAGCTCACTACCCTGACGATAAAACAAAAGAGCGCGTTCTCCACCACGCTCCATCTGGACTGCCTTCACTCCGACCTGACCCGCATAGAGGCCCATTACAACGCCCACGTCACGCAGGAGGACGAAGGGGACACTGTGCGCTATGGCGAGTGCGGCCTGACGTTACACTTCGGCACCCGTCGAGTTGTCCTGAAGAACCTGGCAAGTTCCGATGAGCGTTATAGCGCGCAAAACGCCAAGACCGGGCGACGCGTACTTTCCGCCTTGGGTTCGCATCATACGTTTATCCTCGTCATGAATGACGGCTCGTCTTACCGTCTGACCCAACCCTCCCCCGACTACGGCCTGTTGCTGGACGAAACCTTCATAGACAAAGACCCGGTGGCGTGGAAAAAAGAAGCGCCCCTGCCGCTCATGCCAACAAGAAAGCCCTACACCTATCTGCAGCCCATGGATAAAAAACCCTACTACATGCGCAGCCGGGCGACCTGCGCCATGCTCACATCACCCGCTGAGCAAACGGGTATTGAGGTGCTGATTGGCGAAGGCTCGACCTACCTCGTTCACCTGACCCCGAACATGACCCTGCGCCTGTCCACGCCGGGCGCACTGGCCAGCGCCAAGCCCCAGTTACCCCATGCCTCCCGATGGGAACTCGATGCCACGCACCTGGGCCAAGTGGAGATAAAACTGACCGCCAACCTGCTGCAGGTGGGTGCAACCGTCATTTACCTCCCCGTTTATGAAGCCCAAGACCTGATCGATTCGATACGAGTCATTACCGCACAAGGTGTCATTTATGCTGTCGACAGCCTGTTCGAGCGAGTTTACGTGGAAGCGCTTGATGGCCGCTATTTCGTTCCGCCGGTCGATGTCAGCGCAACGTTATCCGACGAGTTGTCCAAGCTGGCGGCCAAAGAACTGAAAGTCTTGAACATTGCCGTCAAGGATGGATCTGCCGGCGCGCTGAGTTATCACCTGAAGACCCGCCAGTGGACGCTGGATAGCGACAAGTCACGTACGATCACGGCAGCACAGCTGAAAAAAATAAACCTGTGTGACCATCACCTCAACATCTATCGGGAACTTGCCCGCGAAGGCCTCGACCAGACCCCACCCGCCAGCGATGAGGCACTTCGTTCATTGCGGGAAAAGTGCATCGAGCTGGTGGAGAACCTGACATTGAGTCACTCGATGGTACGTGCGCAAGCGGCAACGCTGGCCGCGGCTTTCGGCACGGAACTTCCCTACTTTGACTGGGCGCTTCGCGTCGACGAAAGGCGCCCTGAACAAAAGTAACTTTCACCCTCCGATTATTTTTAAGTGCAATACATATGTAGTGCACTTACCGGTTCGTTTTCATTGAACATGTTTTAAGCCCGTGGCCTGTCAACTGCCGTTGCTCGACAGGCCATGAACTTTCAGGGCGCATTAGTTTTTATATCTTCAACTTAAGAGCCATTACCTCAATGAGTCCAAAACGAAACACCCGTCCCAATATTCCTACCTCATCCCGCGATGCCCCCCACACCCGTCGCGACTCGACGGTGGACTCCCTGCTCAGGAGTGCCTTGAGCGGAGAAAGAGCCGATCAAGGTTCCGCCTCCCAGCCCGGACGACAGACTGAAGCCGCTGAACCCCAGCCGCCGACCATTCAGGTATCGGACATCGCATCACAGCCATCCACCCGTTCCGCTCATCTCTCGGAGTCGCTGGACAACTATTATCTTTCACCCGAGCTGGTCCCCATGTTATCGGAGCCAGACGCAACCACCGGAATCCGCACATTCCGGACGCGCACCTATGTCGAGCTTGAAGAGGGTGGGACGGTGCTGCTTGGTCGTGACTCCGCGGATCGATACCGGGCCCGGGCAGGCATTGAACTCATCGCCTCCGGACCACGCCTGGAACAAGTGGAAGGAAGCCTGCTATGGCGGCGCGCCACAGACCATGTCGTGACGCACAGCATTGATCCCGATCTCACTATCACACTACAAAGCCTGTCGGACGATGACCTCTCTGACGTGGTGGCGCCCAAGCGCGCGCGCACGTCCCCTCCACCCAGCGAGGAAGTTGCGCAAAGCGCCCTGGCATTCACCAAGAATTGGGGGGTTGAGCCAAGATTCACGGTGCCTGAATACATCACCATAGACAGCGTTCATTTCAAGGTGGTGACCCACAGCGACGCCCGCGAATACCCGATCGCCTACATCCAGCAGCCCACCCACCCCGCCTATGATTTCGACGTGCTGGAGGCGACGCTCAGGCATACCCCCGACGAGCAGCCCCGAAGCGCAATACGAGTGCCCCCGGACAATCACTGGGAGATCGACGCCAGGCTTCCCTTCGAGAAACCACTGACGGGTTACGTCAGGGACTTTTTCCCGGAAGTCACGACCGTCACCCTGGAAAACATCGCAAGAAGGCAATTTGAGCTGGCCAATAACTCGCCTTTTGCCGATGCCGCGGGCTTGACCGCGCTCAGGCAGATCTACAACGGTTGGAAAAACGCCACCCCCTCACTGCATCCGCAATGGTCCGATCCGTTATTGATGCTACCGATTATCCCGACTTCACCCACGGCCAGAGGCGCTGCGCGAACAATAGACCTGCCTGTGGCTTCTTCGAGCGGAACGTTGGACCGGCTGGATTTTGATCCCTTGCGGTTCCAGCGCCAGTGGCTGTTTTTCCTTACGACTTACTCGCCCGTGGACCTCAAACGCTTTATGGCCAGTCTTCTGACCCGTAATGGCTATACCGTCATGGAGCCCAACGCGTTCAATAGTTTTCCGGCGTTGGTATTTCGCCGGACAGGGCATGACTATGTATTTTTCATGAGCCTGCATCGCACCAGACTCCCGAAACTGTCCCTGCCCACGCACATGAATCCAAATACAACCGGTGTCAACCTCGAAACCCAGGTTGGCGAGGATGCCGCCAAAGCGGTGAGAGATGCCCATCAGGCCAACAAAATCATCTGGCTCAAGGGCGGCTCTCAAATCCGCCCCGGTTTTGCTGATACGGTCTTCATCATCCGGGACGACAATTCCAGGCTGTGAGTACATTCCCCAAAAAAAGACCAGGGCATTATTGGCACTGTTTGCATGCAACACGCCGCTTCAAAACCTAGGAGCGGCGGGCTGCTTACCTACTGGGAGACCCGGTAGAACAGATCAAGACTGCCGTCGTTCAGCACCCTGATGTGTTCGGCCTATACCGGCATATTTCGATCGAAAACAGCGCAAACATATTCAAAACTAAGCCGGCAAAAAAAAGCCCGCAGTGTGAGCGGGCGAAAACCAAAGAAGCTATATGCGCAGTCGCTTCCAGGGAAAGGCAGCTGCTTGGGGGGATCAGCTGCCTCGATACGTTGAGTAAGCGTAGGGCGAAATCAGCAGGGGCACGTGGTAATGCTCCTGCTCGGCCGAAATGCCGAAGCGCAGCACCACCACATCCAGAAACGCCGGCTCGGACAGCTGGACGCCACGGGCGCGGTAGTAATCACCGGCATGGAATTGAATCTGATAGACGCCGCTACGGTAGTCATCCCCTTGCAACAACGGCGCATCGCAGCGGCCGTCGCTGTTGGTCAGCGCGCTGGCGACCCGTTGCAGTTGCGCACCTTCGACGCGGTACAACTCGACCTTGATCGAGCTGCCCGGGCAGCCGTGCGCGGCATCCAAAACGTGAGTAGTCAAACGTCCCATTGATTGAGCGCGCCTCGCTGCACAGCAGTCCGGCACGACGCCTCCTGATCAGTTGAAAGACAGACCGCACCGTTTCGGAGCACGAAACGCTGCGGCGATGAGCGAATTAAGACACTTCAAACGAAAATTGTACACAATAAAAAACAGAAATTTATCCTTTCCCTCATTCGCGGCGGGTTCTGACCCGATCGGCAATCAAACCAGCCGATACAATGGATTGTCCTGATTTAGCTGACCAAGTGGGCAGGTTTCTTGCAGTGTAGACCCGCGAGGGTCGGCGATGAAAAATGCAAAAAATCAGGCTTACAAAGTGAGCATAAAGTTGTATACAATCAATCCATCGCTGTGACGCCAGCCTGTGATTCATCGCCCAGGCGCCACCTATATGGTTCGAACAAGAAGGAAAACTGCAGTGAGCGCTGACTACCCACGCGACCTGATCGGTTACGGCAGTAACCCTCCCCACCCTCAGTGGCCGGGCAACGCCCGCATCGCCCTGTCCTTCGTGCTCAACTACGAGGAAGGCGGCGAGCGCAACGTGCTGCATGGCGACAAGGAGTCCGAAGCGTTTCTCTCGGAAATGGTTTCGGCGCAACCGCTGCAGGGCGAGCGCAACATGAGCATGGAATCGCTCTACGAGTATGGCAGCCGCGCCGGTGTCTGGCGGATCCTCAAGCTGTTCAAGGCATTCGATATTCCGCTGACGATCTTCGCGGTGGCCATGGCTGCCCAGCGCCACCCGGACGTGATCCGTGCCATGGTCGCCGCCGGTCACGAAATCTGCAGCCACGGTTATCGTTGGATCGACTATCAATACATGGATGAAGCCCAGGAACGCGAGCACATGCTCGAAGCGATCCGCATCCTCACCGAAATCACTGGCGAGCGTCCACTGGGCTGGTACACCGGCCGCACGGGCCCCAACACTCGCCGGCTGGTCATGGAGGAAGGCGGTTTTCTCTATGACAGCGACACCTACGACGACGACCTGCCCTACTGGGAACCGAACACCCCCAACGGCAAGCCGCACCTGGTGATTCCGTACACCCTGGACACCAACGACATGCGCTTCACCCAGGTCCAGGGTTTCAACACGGGCGACGATTTTTTCCAATACCTCAAGGATGCCTTCGACGTGCTGTATGCCGAAGGCAGCGAGGCGCCGAAGATGCTTTCCATCGGCCTGCACTGCCGCTTGATCGGCCGCCCTGCCCGCCTCGCGTCCCTCAAGCGTTTTCTTGAATACGCCAAGGGTCATGAGCAGGTCTGGTTCAGCCGTCGCGTCGACATCGCCCGCCACTGGCAACAGACCCACCCGCATCCGGGCGTTTTGAAATCAGGGGCTTCGAAATGACCGCATTCCAGACCCTCAAGCCTTCGACCTTGAGCCGCGAAGCGTTCGTCAAAGCCTTCGCCGACATCTACGAACATTCGCCATGGGTGGCCGAAAAGGCTTTCGACCTGGGCCAGGACCCCTCGATCGACCAGATCGAAACCCTGCACCAGCGCATGAGCGACATCCTGCTGTGCGCCGATCACGCCAGCCAACTGGCACTGATCAACGCACACCCGGACCTGGCCGGTAAAGCCGCCGTCCAGGGCCAACTGACCGAGGCCAGCACCAACGAACAGGCTGGCGCCGGTATTCACCAATGCTCGAGCGATGAGTTCCAACGCTTCACCGAGCTGAACGAGGCCTACAAAGCCAAGTTCAAGTTTCCCTTCATCATGGCGGTAAAAGGCAGCAACCGGCATCAGATCCTCGCGGCGTTCGAAACGCGCATCCACCACTCGGCAGACACCGAGTTCAAATGCGCGCTGGCAGAGATCAACAAGATCGCGTTGTTCCGATTACTGACTCTTTAGCGAGCAGCCCTGAGGCCCAGGCCCCTGCAAGCATCCCCAGCCAACTTACTAAAGGCAGACAAGAAGAATGAAAGCTTACGCCGTACCCTTCGAGAAGTTCGTCAACCTGGCCGACGCCCGCCTGGGCACCAAGATCATTTCGGTCACCGATGACTGGTTCGCCGACGCCAACCGTCTGTTCCAGCCGACGCCGGCCGTATGGAAGGAGGGCGTGTTCGATGACAACGGCAAGTGGATGGACGGCTGGGAGTCGCGCCGCAAGCGCTTCGAAGGCTACGACAGCGCGGTGATCCGCCTGGGCGTGCCGGGTTCGATCAAGGGCGTGGACATCGACACTTCATTCTTCACCGGTAACTACCCGCCGTCGGCGTCCCTGGAAGCCTGTTTCCTGGCCTCGGGCGAACCAGACGAACATACCCAATGGACTGAAGTGCTGTCGGCCGTGGAACTGCAAGGCGACAGCCACCACTACCATGAAATCAGCAATGACCAGGCCTTCAGCCACCTGCGCTTCAACATCTACCCCGATGGCGGCGTGGCCCGCCTGCGGGTCTATGGCATTCCGTACCGCGACTGGTCGGCCGTGGGCGACAATGAACAGATCGACCTGGCCGCAGCCCTCAATGGCGGTCGCGCCCTGGCCTGTTCCGACGAACACTTCGGTCGCATGAGCAACATCCTCAACCCCGGTCGCGGAGTGAACATGGGCGATGGCTGGGAAACCGCCCGTCGTCGTACCCCGGGCAATGACTGGGTGATCGTCGCCCTGGGCCATGCCGGCGAGGTCGAGAAAGTCATCGTCGACACCTTGCACTTCAAGGGTAACTACCCGGACAGTTGCTCGATCCAGGGCGCGTTCGTCAAGGGCGGTACCGACAGCCAGATCGAAACCCAGTCGCTGTTCTGGCGCGAATTGCTGCCCAGCCAGAAGCTGGAAATGCACGCCGAACACACCTTCGCCGAGCAGATCAAAGCCTTGGGGCCGATCACCCACATTCGCCTCAATGTGTTCCCGGATGGTGGTGTGAGTCGCCTGCGGGTGCTCGGCAAGGTCGCGAAGTAAACACCGTACCTGTGGCGAGGGAGCTTGCTCCCGCTGGACTGCGCAGCAGTCCCATTTTGAGGGCCGCTTCGCGCCCCAGCGGGAGCAAGCTCCCTCGCCACAGAAGCTGAACAAACGACACAGAATTTTTTGGATAAGAAGACCAGCATGCGCACACTCAAGATCGAACCGTTGACCAAAGAAGCCTTCGCCCCGTTCGGTGACGTGATCGAAACCGACGGCAGCGATCACTTCATGATCAACAATGGTTCGACCATGCGCTTCCATCGCCTGGCGACGGTGGAAACCGCCGAGCCGGACGACAAGGCGATCATCAGCATCTTCCGCGCCGATGCGCTGGACATGCCGCTGACCGTGCGCATGCTGGAGCGCCATCCGCTGGGCAGCCAGGCGTTTATTCCGCTGCTCGGCAACCCCTTTCTGATCGTGGTCGCGCCACTTGGCGATGCACCTGTATCAGGTTTGGCCCGCGCCTTCGTCACCAACGGCAGGCAGGGCATCAATTACCATCGCGGCGTCTGGCACCACCCGGTGCTGACGATCGAAAAGCGGGATGACTTCCTGGTGGTTGATCGCAGTGGCACAGGCAATAACTGCGATGAGCATTTTTTCAAAGAGGATGAGTGTTTGATCCTCGCCCCCCACCAATAAGAGAAGGTCCGATCACGCGAAAACAAGCGTGACGGGCGAGAGGTAAAGACTGTGGAAGCACATATGCTGGAATGGCTGAACCTGAGCGTACGCTGGGTTCACATGATCACTGGCGTGGCCTGGATCGGCGCGTCGTTCTACTTCGTCTGGCTGGAAAACAACCTCAATCGCGTCAACCCCAAAAGCGGTCTGGCCGGTGATTTGTGGGCCATCCACGGTGGCGGCATCTACCACCTGGAAAAATACAAACTCGCGCCGCCGTCCATGCCAGACAACCTGCACTGGTTCAAATGGGAAGCCTACTTCACCTGGATGTCAGGCGTCGCCCTGCTGTGCCTGGTGTTCTATTGGAACCCGACCCTGTACCTGCTGGCACCGGGCAGCAGCCTGAGCGGGCCCGAAGGCGTCGCCCTGGGCATCGGCTCGTTGTTCGTCGGCTGGTTCGTGTATTCCTTTCTCTGCGACTCGGCCCTGGGCAAACGCCCTGCCCTGCTCGGCCTGATCCTGTTCGTGCTGTTGATCGCCGCGGCCTATGGGTTCAGCCAGGTGTTCAGCGGTCGCGGTGCCTACCTGCATGTCGGGGCGGTCATCGGGACGATCATGGTCGGCAACGTGTTCCGCATCATCATGCCGGCCCAACGCGCGCTGGTGGCGGCCATTGCCGAGAACCGCACGCCGGATCCGGCGCTACCGGCCAAGGGCCTGCTGCGCTCGCGCCACAACAACTACTTCACCCTGCCGGTGCTGTTCATCATGATCAGCAACCATTTCCCCAGCACTTACGGCAGCCAGTACAACTGGTTGATCCTGGCTGGGATCGCCGTGGCGGCGGTGTTGGTGCGGCACTATTTCAATACACGTCACGACAGCAACAAGTATGCCTGGACGCTGCCGGTCGGCGCGCTGGCGATGATCTGCCTGGCTTATGTCACGGGTCCAAAACCCATGGCCACAGCGCCGGAAGTGGCCAAGACCCCTGGCGTGATCGAGTACCAACCGTTGCCGGAAACGGCAGTGGGGGGCGGCGCGAAACCGGCAACGCCCGCGGCCGCACCGGCATCGACGCCGGCCCAGGCCGCCAACGCCCAAGGTCCTTCCTTCGAGAAGGTCCACAGCGTGATTCAGGAGCGCTGCTCGGTCTGTCATTCGGCCAAACCCACCAGCCCGTTGTTCAGCGCCGCGCCGGGCGGGGTGATGTTCGATACCCCGCAACAGATCCAGCAACAAGCCGCGCGCATCCAGGCCCAGGCCGTGGCGACGCAGATCATGCCCCTGGGCAATATCACCCAGATGACCCAACAGGAACGCGACCTGATCGGCGCGTGGATCACCCAGGGGGCGCGGACCAACTGAGTTCCGCCCACCTCAAACCTGGTATCACCCACTACACGTAATACCGCTGACAGGCAGACCGGCACACCACCGGTCGCCCGTCAACGACTGCCTGCGCCTCAACAATAAAAACAAGAGGAAAGCATCAGATGACCCAGCCCCGCCATCACGCCCCAAATTCGCCACGAATGCGCCGTTGCAGGGCACTTGAGCCCATGAATGCAGGGCCGTATCCTGCGCGGCCGTTTGAATCCGGTGCCGCGTACAACCAGCAGATCCTGACCGATACGCCAACTATTGCAGTGTTGGCAGATATCGGCTCCCGCTGAACACACTTTTTCGACCGCTTCAAACCCCTGAACCAGCCATTTTTCCGATTTACCCCGGTCTTGGCTCAGCTCTTGCTGTCAGCGCTTGTCACAAACAAAAAGCTGACCGAACGGATGTTTTTTTCCGTAGAAAAAAGCGCCACACCAGAGCGCTGATCTTAAAAAAAATGCAGTACCACTTACCTTTGGGAGCAAACCGAATGAAACATACGTGCACCAGCCTGATACTTGCGGGATCTTTGCTGACCGCTGGCCAAGCGATGGCCGACGACCTGTTCCAATGGCAGAACAACAGCCTGACCTATCTCTATGGCAAGGATTTCCAGGTCAACCCGCGCATCCAGCAAACCGTGACCTTCGAGCACGCCGATGCCTGGAAATACGGCGATAACTTCTTCTTCCTCGACCGGATCTTCTACAACGGCCAGGACGACAGCACTTCCGGCCCGAACACCTACTACGGTGAGTTCAGCCCACGCCTGTCGTTCGGCAAAATCTTCGACCAGAAGCTGGAACTGGGTCCGATCAAGGATGTGTTGCTGGCCATGACCTATGAGTTCGGTGAGGGTGACAACGAGTCTTACCTGATCGGTCCGGGCTTCGACCTGGCGATCCCCGGTTTCGATTACTTCCAGTTGAATTTCTACAACCGCCAGACCGAAGGTCCGCGCGCGGGCGACAACGTCTGGCAGATTACTCCAGCCTGGGCCTATACCCTCCCAGTGGGTTCATCGGACATCCTGATCGACGGCTTCATCGACTGGGTGGTGGACAACGACAGCAACTCCAAAGGCACTTACCACGCCAACCTGCACATCAACCCGCAAATCAAGTATGACTTGGGCAAGGCACTGAAGCTGGGCGCCAAACAGTTGTATGTGGGTGTGGAATACGATTACTGGAAGAACAAATACGGGATCAAAGACAGCGAAGGCTTCAAGACCGATCAGAGCAATACCAGCTTCTTGCTCAAGTATCACTTCTGATTGATTCACCTGAATTCTGGAAACACAAGGATCCAGGTGGGAGCGAGCTTGCTCGCGATGGAGGTGGGTCAGGCTAAATAGCTGTTGGATATGCCGCCGTCATCGCGAGCAGGCTCGCTCCCACAGTTTTTTCCGGGTGGCTGCAAGATTCACATCCACCCAAATCCCCTGTGGGAGCGAGCCTGCTCGCGATAGCGGTGGGACTGCTTGCATCAATCTTCAGGACAACCGCAAAAACCGGCTCAACGCCTCGCGCTGGGCCAACGCATCCTGGCGTCCCAGCTCGATCAGTTCACTGCAATAGCCCGCTTCGAACAGCAGATAACTCAGCACCCCGGCGCCGCTGGTCTTGGTTGCGCCCGGCCCGCGCAGGAACATGCGCAGCGCCCGGGGCAACTCCAGGCGATGGCGGGCGGCGATTTCGTCGATCGGCTGGCTTGGCGAAATCACCAACACGTCCACTGGCGCCGCCCCCAGCGCATGCGCTGGCACGTCATCGGGCAGCAAATGACTGAAACCGTTCAGGCGCTCCAACAACTCGATGTCGCTTTCCAGGCTGTCAATGAACGTACTGTTGAGCATGTGGCCACCGATCTGCGCCAGGGTCGGTTGCTGGCCGGTGTAACTGCGCTGCAACGGCTCTGACGAACCAAGGCCACGCGGATTGCCGCTAACCCCGATGACCAACACGCGATTGGCCCCCAGGTGCAGGGCCGGGCTGATGGGAGCCGATTGACGCACCGCGCCGTCGCCGAAATATTCCGGGCCGATCCTGACCGGCGCGAACAGCAGGGGGATCGCCGAACTGGCGAGCAGGTGCTCCACCGACAACAGGGCCGGTACGCCGATTCGCCGATGCCGCAACCAGGCGCCGATGGTGCCGCGGCCCTGATAGAAGGTCACGGCCTGGCCGGACTCATAGCCAAACGCAGTCACTGCCACGGCCCGCAGTTGCTGCTGCTCGATTGCCTGTTCGATACCGGAGGCGTGGAATTGAGACTGGAGCAGTTCACGCAACGGCGAACTGTCAATCAGCGCCACCGGTAACCGGGCGCCCAGGCCCAGCAGGCTGTGGCTGATGAAACGGCTCGCCTGGGCAATCACGCCCCACCAATCGCTGCGCATCACCTGATGGCTGCGCACCGCTTGCCAGAAGGCCGTCAGACGCTCGATGGCCGCTTTGAAGTCCATCGCCCCGCTGGCCAGGCTGACCGCGTTGATTGCCCCGGCGGAGGTGCCGACAATCACCGGAAACGGGTTATCCGCCCCGTCCGGCAACAATTCGGCAATCGCTGCCAATACCCCCACTTGATACGCTGCCCGCGCCCCGCCGCCGGAAAGAATCAAACCTGTCACCGGTTCAAGTGGGGTCATCGCAACGCTCCGTGTTCAATAAGTGGACAGGCTCAACCGCGTTTGTCATACAGCTTGGGCTCGCCCGGCGGACGGCTCTTGAAGCGCCGGTGAGCCCAGAGGTATTGCTCAGGACATTGGCTGACCGACTGCTCCACCCACCGATTGATACGGATGCAATCGGCCTCTTCGCTCTCCCCTGGAAAATCTTCCAGCGGCGCCTGGATCACCAAACGGTAACCACTGCCATCAGCCAGGCGTTCCTGGATGAATGGCACCACCCGTGCCTTGCCCAGGCGAGCGAACTTGCTGGTGGCCGTGACCGTCGCGGCCTGGATCCCGAACAGCGGCACGAAGACACTTTGCTTGGCGCCGTAGTCCTGGTCCGGTGCATACCAGATCGCCCGGCCGGCCCGCAGCAACTTGAGCATGCCACGCACGTCGTCACGTTCCACCGCCAGGGAATCAAGATTGTGTCGCTCGCGCCCGCGCCGCTGAATGTAGTCAAACAGCGGGTTCTTGTGCTCGCGGTACATGCCGTCGATGGTGTGCTGCTGGCCGAGCAACGCCGCGCCGATTTCCAGCGTGGTGAAGTGCAGCGCCATCAGAATCACGCCTTTGCCCTCGCGCTGGGCCTGCTTGAGATGCTCCAGCCCTTCGACATGGGCCAGCTTCGCCAGACGCGAGCGCGACCACCACCAACTCATGGCCATTTCGAAGAAGGCGATGCCGGTGGAGGCAAAATTTTCCTTGAGCAGGCGCTTGCGCTCGGCAGCGGACTTTTCAGGAAAACACAGTTCCAGATTGCGCTGGGCGATGCGCCGTCTGTCGCCGGCCACACGATACATCAGCGCACCCAATGCACGACCGGCGCGCAGCAACAGCGGATAGGGCAACTGAACAATCAGCCACAACAGCCCCAGACCGCACCACAGCAGCCAGAAACGTGGATGAAAAAATGCAGCTCGAAAACGCGGGCGATCCATTACAGCTTCCATAAAGACATGGGCCGCGCATTCTACATCGTTCGACCCGGCTTGCGGCCCGGGGACGATCTCGTTATAAGTCTCGGCACTTTTAGTGACAAGCCGTTGTACGCCGACCATGAGCCAAACCGAACCGCTAGACCAAGATCCCGTGTTCCAGCTGAAGGGCAGCATGCTCGCCATTACGGTGCTGGAGCTGGCCCGCAACGACCTGGAGAGCCTTGACCGGCAGTTGGCGGCCAAAGTCGCCCAGGCCCCGAATTTCTTCAGCAATGCCCCGTTGGTACTGGCCCTGGACAAACTCCCGGCCGGCGAAGGCGCCGTGGATCTGCCGGGCCTGATGCGGGTTTGCCGCCAGCACGGCCTGCGCACCCTGGCGATCCGGGCCAGCCGCATCGAAGACATCGCGGCTGCCATCGCGGTGGACATTCCGGTGCTGCCGCCTTCCGGCGCACGGGAACGGGTACTGGAACTGAGCCCGGCCGAAGCCAGGAAAAAGCCGGAAAAACCACCCGAACCGACCATCAAGCCGACTCGAGTCATCACCTCTCCGGTACGTGGCGGGCAACAGATTTATGCCCAGGGTGGCGATCTGGTCGTGGTGTCCTCGGTCAGCCCGGGTGCGGAACTTCTGGCCGATGGCAACATCCATGTATACGGCCCGATGCGCGGCCGTGCCCTGGCCGGTGTCAAGGGCGATACGAAAGCCAGGATTTTCTGTCAGCAGTTGAGCGCTGAACTGGTCTCCATCGCCGGGCAGTACAAGGTTTCCGAGGATCTGCGTCGCGACCCGCTGTGGGGGGCCGGTGTCCAGGTCAGCCTGTCGGGCGACGTGTTGAACATCATTCGGCTTTAACGGATACTGCCGCATTTTCCAAGCATCTCTAAAACGTAGCGAAAACGGCTTAAACGACGTAGGAAAAAGGATAAGGCAGTGTTTACCGGAGGTAGACCCCGTCCAACATCCGATTCCAGCCAAGCCTGTCCAATTGCAGCAGTTTCAAGAGATGTTTTTCAGGGGCTGACAAAGTCCTTTTTCCTTAGGGGTGAAACACCTTGGCCAAGATTCTCGTGGTTACATCCGGCAAGGGTGGTGTGGGTAAGACCACCACCAGCGCCGCTATCGGTACCGGCCTCGCTCTGCGCGGCCACAAAACAGTCATCGTCGATTTCGACGTCGGCCTGCGTAACCTGGACCTGATCATGGGTTGCGAGCGTCGCGTGGTCTATGACTTCGTCAACGTGGTCAACGGTGAAGCGAACCTGCAGCAAGCCCTGATCAAGGACAAGCGCCTTGAGAACCTGTACGTGCTGGCCGCCAGCCAGACCCGCGACAAAGACGCGCTGACCCAGGAAGGCGTGGAAAAAGTGCTGATGCAACTCAAGGAAGACTTTGAGTTCGTGGTGTGCGACTCCCCGGCCGGTATCGAGAAAGGTGCCCACCTGGCGATGTACTTCGCTGACGAAGCGATCGTCGTGACCAACCCGGAAGTCTCGTCGGTACGCGACTCCGACCGCATGCTGGGCCTGCTGGCGAGCAAATCCCGTCGCGCCGAGAACGGCGAAGAGCCGATCAAGGAGCACCTGCTGCTGACCCGCTACAACCCGCAACGCGTCAGTGATGGCGAAATGCTGGGCGTGGAAGACGTCAAGGAAATCCTCGCCGTTACCCTGCTGGGCGTGATTCCTGAATCCCAAGCGGTACTCAAGGCCTCCAACTCCGGTGTGCCGGTAATTCTCGACGACCAGAGCGATGCCGGTCAGGCGTACAGCGACGCGGTCGATCGCCTGCTGGGCAAAACCGTAGAGCATCGGTTCCTCGATGTCACGAAGAAAGGTTTCTTCGAGCGCCTGTTTGGAGGTAGGTAATGAATCTTTTTGACTTCTTTCGTGCCAACAAAAAGCCAAGTACCGCCTCGGTCGCGAAAGAGCGTCTACAGATCATCGTGGCGCACGAGCGCGGCCAGCGCAGTACCCCTGATTATCTGCCAGCCTTGCAGAAAGAACTGGTGGAAGTGATCCGCAAGTACGTCAACATCGGGTCTGATGATGTGCATGTGGCGCTGGAAAGCCAGGGCAGTTGCTCGATTCTGGAACTCAATATCACCCTGCCGGATCGCTGATCGAGCCTGCGGGAGCCACGGCGGCTCGGGTCCCCACAGCCCTTTTTGTGGGAGCGGGCTTGCTCGCGAAGACGGTGGCACATTCAATATCAATGTGCCTGAGACACCGCTTTCGCGAGCAAGCCCGCTCCCACAAGGGCCGGGCCCGAGCCGCCGTTGGCGTTTGTTACGAGACTGTTTGAATGCCCCTGTCCAACATCCGCATCATCCATCAGGACGCCGCCGTCCTGGTGGTCGACAAGCCGACCCTGCTGCTGTCCGTGCCCGGCCGGGCCGACGATAACAAAGACTGCCTGATCACCCGCCTGCAGGAAAACGGCTACCCGGAAGCGCGAATCGTGCACCGGCTGGACTGGGAAACCTCCGGCATCATCCTGCTGGCCCGAGACCCGGACACCCATCGCGAACTGTCTCGGCAGTTTCATGACAGGGAAACCGAAAAGGCCTACACAGCACTGTGCTGGGGCCAACCGGAGCTGGACAGCGGCAGCATCGACCTGCCCCTGCGCTACGACCCGCCGACCAAACCGCGCCACGTGGTGGATCATGAGCACGGCAAGCACGCCCTGACCTTCTGGCGCGTGCTGGAGCGTTGCGGCGACTGGTGCCGGGTCGAACTGACGCCGATCACCGGGCGCTCGCATCAGTTGCGCGTGCACATGCTGTCCATGGGTCATCCGCTGCTGGGCGACGGCCTCTACGCCCATCCCCAGGCCCTCGCTGCGTGGCCACGGCTGTGCCTGCACGCCAGCATGCTCAGCTTCACCCACCCGCAAAGCGGCGAACGCCTGCGCTTCGAGTGCCCGGCGCCGTTCTGAAAAATAGCGGCGCTTGCATCGCGAGCAGGCTCGCTCCCACATTGGATTGCAGGCGTACACAAAATTTGTGTTCACCCTGAGCCCCCTGTGGGAGCGAGCCTGCTCGCGATGGGGGCGGCACATTCAACGCAGATATCAATCACTGGCCACCCTCCCCATCGCCCCCCAATACGGTAAACTCCCGCGCATTGCTGTCTGGAGTTATTTATGCGCGCAGAGTTGAACCAGGGCCTGATCGACTTTCTCAAGGCCTCCCCCACCCCGTTCCATGCCACCGCCAGCCTTGCCCAACGCCTGGAGGCGGAAGGTTATCAGCGTCTTGACGAGCGCGAGACCTGGGCCACCGAGGCCAACGGCCGTTACTACGTCACGCGCAACGACTCTTCAATCATCGCCTTCAAGCTGGGCCGCAACTCACCGCTGCACGATGGCATCCGCCTGGTCGGCGCCCACACCGACAGCCCCTGCCTGCGGGTCAAGCCCCAGCCGGAGCTGCAACGCCACGGGTTCTGGCAACTGGGCGTGGAAGTCTATGGCGGCGCGTTGCTGGCGCCGTGGTTCGACCGCGATTTGTCCCTGGCCGGGCGCGTGACCTTCCGCCGCGATGGCAAAGTCGAAAGCCAGTTGATCGATTTCAAGGCACCGATCGCCACGATTCCGAACCTGGCCATCCACCTCAATCGCGAAGCCAACCAGGGCTGGGCGATCAATCCACAGAATGAGCTGCCACCGATCCTCGCCCAGTTCGCCGGTGACGAGCGCGTCGACTTCCGTGCCGTGCTCACCGATCAACTGGCCCGCGAGCACGGCCTGAACGCCGACGTGGTGCTCGATTACGAGCTGAGTTTCTACGACACCCAAAGCGCCGCGCTCATCGGCCTGCATGGCGATTTCATTGCCGGCGCGCGCCTGGACAACCTGCTGTCGTGCTACGCCGGCCTGCAAGCCTTGTTGAACGCCGACACCGAAGAGACCTGCGTGCTGGTGTGCAACGACCACGAGGAAGTCGGTTCTTGCTCGGCCTGTGGCGCCGACGGTCCGATGCTGGAACAAACCCTGCGTCGTTTGCTGCCTGAAGGTGAAGCGTTCGTACGGACGATTCAGAAATCCCTGCTGGTTTCCGCGGACAACGCTCACGGCGTGCACCCCAACTACGCCGACAAACACGACGCCAACCACGGCCCGAAACTCAACGCCGGGCCGGTGATCAAGGTCAACACCAACCAGCGCTACGCCACCAACAGCGAAACCGCCGGGTTCTTCCGTCACCTGTGCATGGCCGAGGAAGTACCGGTGCAGAGCTTCGTGGTGCGCAGTGACATGGGCTGCGGCTCGACCATCGGCCCGATCACCGCCAGTCAGTTGGGTGTACGCACAGTGGACATCGGCTTGCCGACGTTCGCCATGCACTCGATCCGCGAACTGTGCGGCAGTCACGACCTGGCGCATTTGGTGAAGGTGTTGAGCGCGTTTTATGCGAGTCGTGAGTTGCCTTAACTGCCGAACCTATTTGGGCCAGAGACATGCAGGCTCTTGTGGCGAGGGGATTTATCCCCGCTGGGTTGCGCAGCAACCCCTACGCCCTACCGGATAATCGCGGTGGTGGGTCGACTCTGGGGCTGCTTCGCAACCCAACGGGGATAAATCCCCTCGCCACAAGAGTGTTCGCCTCTGGATTGGGTGATGTGACCCACATCATCACACCCCGGCAAAACCCCAACTAAACTGACCTTATCGCCCCCCCGACAAGGCCGTCGCCATGATCCCGATGTCTGCATTCAACGCCATGCTGGTGCCCATCATCGCCGGCATGATCCTGCTGGCCATCGGCTTCAACTTTCGAGACAAGAACGTCGGAGTGTTTGCCATGTGGATCGGCATGTTGCTGATCCTCGCCACGGTGGTGTTCAGGATCCTGGCCAAGCTCAACGAGTCGATCTGAGCGCACCTCAGTCAGCCGCGGGTTGCTCCGGCACGTCCACCCCAACGTGAATCGCATCGTGTCGCCAGAACTCCAGGTCACAATCGATCAGCCGCTGACGCTGGTCATAGTTGACCCGGGCAATCCGCAAACCAGGGCTGCCGACCGAGACTTTCAACGCCGCCGCCGCTTCAGGCTGTAGCGAGGTCGGCACAATCTCGAACTTCACCCGGCCGTAGTGCAAGTCGTAATGACGGGCGTACAACTCGGTAATGGACTGATTGAGGTCGAATTCGAGGATGTCCGGGAAGTACTGCGGGTTCAGGTAGTGCTCGACATACAGCACCAGCCGCTCATCGATACGCCGCACGCGGCAGATCTGGATCACACTGGACAGCGCCGGCAACTGCAGCCAGGCACACACCGCCGCCGAAGCCGGTTGCAGGCGGGCCGAGATTACCTGAGTGGAAGGCACTCGCCCTTGGGCAGTCACCATCGCGTGGAAATGGCTGCGCTGCATCAGGTTATAGGCCAGGCGTGGCGGCGAGACAAACCAGCCACGGCGCTCCTCGCGATAGATCTGCCCCTGGGCTTCGAGCTGCAACAACGCTTCACGCACGGTGATGCGGGTAGTGCCAAACAATTCGCTGAGCTTGCGCTCGGCCGGCAACTTGCTGCCGGGCGCCAACAAGCCGTGGTCGAGCTGCTCCTGCAGGACTTGCCCGATGGTTGTCACCGCTTTGGTTGTCTCGATGCGCATCAACGTTACCTATCTGGACTAGACCAGCACTCTTTCGGGGCGAAATCGATGGAGCATCGATCCGTTTCTCATGCTTGCAAGCCTAGGCACTGCACATGACTGGTAGATGACAGAACCGCCGAACGGTTCATTGACTTACCTGCAAGTTAGCGGCCAAGTCCTTGCAGATCAGCCGGTTAACCATGGTCTACGCTTAGTTGGCAGCCACTTTGCCCCAGCCTGGCACGGGCCAACCTCCCCTGCACCGACATCAAAATGTCACAGGAGTCGCCTACATTGGCTCAGGTATTGCTGACCTAGACCAACACAACCGCAATCGCAGCGTTGAAAACGCCCATAGGAGCTTCGGATGAAACAGTTTTTCCTGGCATCACTGTTAGGCTCGACCATTGCCATGTGCACTGCTGCCATGGCCGCTGACACCGATTTGAAAACACTGGAAGCCGCTGCGAAAGCGGAAGGCACCGTGAACAGCGTCGGCATGCCCGATGACTGGGCGAACTGGAAAGCCACCTGGGCTGACCTGGCCAAACTCTATGGTTTGAAACACATCGACACCGACATGAGTTCGGCCCAGGAAATCGCCAAGTTCGCCGCCGAGAAAGACAACGCCAGCGCCGATATCGGTGACGTGGGCGCCGCTTTCGGCCCGATCGCGGTCAAGCAAGGCGTGGTTCAACCCTACAAGCCGAGCACCTGGGAACAGGTTCCGGACTGGGCCAAGGACAAAGACGGCAACTGGGCCCTGGCCTACACCGGCACCATTGCTTTCATCGTCAACAAGAAGCTGCTGCATGGCTCCGAAGTGCCGACTAAATGGGCCGACCTGAAAACCGGCAAATACAAAGTTTCCATTGGTGACGTGAGCACCGCCGCCCAAGCCGCCAACGGTGTGCTGGCCGCGGCCCTGGCCAATGGCGGCAACGAGAAAAACATTCAGCCGGCGCTGCTGATGTTCGCCGATATCGCCAAACAAGGGCGCCTGTCCATGGCCAACCCGACCATCGCCACCATGGAAAAGGGTGAAGTCGAAGTCGGCGTGGTCTGGGACTTCAACGGCCTGAGCTACAAGGCCAAGATGGCCAACCCGGATGATTACGTCGTACTGATTCCTTCCGACGGCTCGGTTATCTCCGGCTACACCACCATCATCAACAAATACGCCAAGCATCCGAACGCCGCCAAACTGGCTCGCGAGTACATCTTCAGCGATGCCGGCCAGATCAACCTGGCCAAGGGCAACGCCCGTCCGATTCGCGCCGAGCACCTGACCCTGCCTGAAGAGGTCAAGGCCAAGCTGCTGCCCAATGAGCAGTACAAAGGCGTGACCCCAATCAAGGATGCGGACGCGTGGGAAAAAACCTCCAAGGAACTGCCGCAGAAATGGCAGGAAGAAGTGATCATCAATATGGAGTGAGGCAATAGCTCCCGCTCGGAAATCCACTGAGGATCCCTTGTGGGAGCGGGCTTGCTCGCGAATGCGGACTGTCAGCCAACATCACTGTTGAATGTCAGTCAGCATTCGCGAGCAAGCCCGCTCCCACATTGAGCCCTGTGGTCAGCCCGAGTTTCCTGGTATCTGTCTGGAGTTCCGGTACCCATGAAGCACAACGTCATCCTGGTGGTGCTCGACGGCCTCAACCATGAGGTCGCCCGGCATGCCATGGGGCATTTGCAGGCCTATGTCAGCGCAGGACGCGCGGCGCTCTACACACTGGAATGTGAACTGCCCGCCCTGTCCCGTCCGCTCTATGAATGCATCCTCACCGGCGTTGTGCCGCTCGACAGCGGGATCGTGCACAACAACGTCTCGCGCCTGTCGAACCAGCGCAGCATCTTCCACTATGCCACCGCAGGCGGCTTGAGCACGGCAGCCGCGGCCTATCACTGGGTCAGCGAGCTTTACAACGCATCCCCATTCATCGCCGGCCGGGATCGTCATACCGACAACCCCGAGCTGCCGATTCAACACGGCCATTTCTACTGGAACGACCACTACCCCGACTCTCATCTGTTTGCCGACGCCGAACACCTGCGTCAGCGCTACCTGCCGAATTTTTTGCTGGTGCATCCCATGAACATCGACGACGCCGGCCACAAGCACGGCCTCGACAGCCCGCAATACCGCAACAGCGCCCGCTCGGCCGACATCAACCTGGCGGTTTACCTGCAAGCCTGGCTCGACGCCGGTTACCAGGTGCTGGTGACATCCGACCACGGCATGAACAACGACCGCTCCCACAACGGCCTGCTGGCTGAAGAACGGCAAGTGCCACTGTTTGTCCTGGGCAGCGGCTTCAGCCTCAACCCCAATGCCGCGCCCAGGCAGACCGAACTGTGCGGCAGCATTTGCCAGTTGCTCGGTGTCGCCCACGACAAACCCTATTGCCAGGAGTTGCTCAAGTGAATGCCATGACGCGCGGCAAATGGCTGGCAGCGTTGTGCCTGGTGCCCTTCGCGATTTTCTTCATCGTGTTCCAGATCGCCCCGCTGCTGTGGGTGCTGGTCAACAGCCTGGAATCGCAGGAATTCGGTTGGGGCCTGGCCAATTTCAGCAAGATTTTCAGTTCGAAGTTCTACCGCCAAGCGATCCAGCACAGCCTGGAGATCAGTTTCTGGTCCAGCGTGTTCGGCATCATCATCGCCGTGCTCGGCAGCTATTCCTTGCGCCGGGTCGACTCGCGCCTGCGCAACTTCGTCAACGCCTTCGCCAACATGACCAGCAACTTCGCCGGCGTGCCCCTGGCCTTTGCCTTCATCATTTTGCTGGGCTTCAACGGCAGCATCACCATCATGCTCAAGCAGGCGGGGATCATTGAGGATTTCAACCTGTACTCGAAAACCGGGCTGATCATTCTCTACACCTACTTCCAGATTCCCCTGGGCGTGCTGCTGCTCTATCCGGCGTTCGATGCGCTGCGCGAGGACTGGCGCGAATCCGCCGCGCTGCTGGGCGCTAAAGGCTGGCAGTACTGGCGACACATCGGCCTGCCGGTGCTGACCCCGGCGCTGCTGGGCACCTTCGTGATCCTGCTGGCCAACGCCCTCGGCGCCTACGCCACCGTGTATGCGCTGACCACCGGCAATTTCAACGTCCTGCCGATTCGCATCGCCGCCATGGTCTCCGGGGACATTTCCCTCGACCCGAACATGGCCAGCGCCCTGGCCGTGGTGCTGGTGGCGTTGATGACCCTGGTGACCGTCGTCCATCAGTTGCTGCTCAAGAGGAGCTACCATGTCTCGCGCTGAATCGAGCTCTGCCGGGCTCTATCATCGGGTGGTGGTGTACCTGCTGTTCGCCATCCTGCTGCTGCCCCTGGCCGGCACGCTGATCTACTCCATCGCCAGCAGTTGGTCGGCCACCGTGCTGCCCAGCGGCTTCACCTTCAAATGGTATGTGCAGTTGTGGAGCGATCCGCGCTTTCTCAACGCCTTCGGCCAATCGCTGATCGTCTGCGTCGGCGCGCTGGTGCTCTCGGTGGTGTTGATCCTGCCGCTGCTATTCGTGGTGCATTACCACTTTCCAAAACTCGACGCACTGATGAACATCCTCATCCTGCTGCCCTTCGCGGTGCCGCCGGTGGTGTCGTCGGTGGGGCTGTTGCAACTTTACGGTTCCGGGCCGCTGGCGATGGTGGGCACGCCGTGGATCCTGATCGGCTGTTACTTCACCGTCGCCCTGCCGTTCATGTACCGCGCGATCACCAACAACCTGCAAGCGATCAATCTGCGCGACCTGATGGATGCGGCCCAACTGCTCGGTGCCAGCACCTTCCAGGCGGCTTTGCTGGTGGTACTGCCGAACCTGCGCAAGGGCTTGATGGTGGCGCTGTTGCTGTCCTTCTCGTTCCTGTTCGGTGAGTTCGTGTTTGCCAACATCCTCGTCGGCACCCGTTATGAAACCCTGCAGGTGTACCTGAACAACATGCGCAACAGCAGCGGTCACTTCACCAGTGCGCTGGTGATTTCCTACTTTTTCTTCGTATTGGTCCTGACCTGGGCGGCCAACATCTTGAACAAGGACAAAAGCCAATGAGCTACGTCAGCGTCCAACACCTGCAAAAAAGCTATGCCGGCACACCGGTGTTCAGCGACATCAATTGCGAAATCCACAAGGGCGAGTTCGTCACCCTCCTCGGCCCTTCCGGCTGCGGCAAGTCCACACTGCTGCGCTGCATCGCCGGCCTGACCACCGTGGATGCCGGCCAGATCCTGCTGGACGGCCAGGACATCGTCCCGCTGAGCCCGCAAAAACGCGGGATCGGCATGGTGTTCCAGAGCTACGCCTTGTTTCCCAACATGACCGTGGAGCAGAACGTCGCCTTCGGCCTGCGCATGCAAAAGGTTGCGGCCGAGGACAGCCGTCAGCGGGTACTGGAGATTTTGCGGCTGGTGGAGCTGCACGACTTCGCCGCTCGCTACCCCCATCAACTTTCCGGCGGCCAATGCCAGCGCGTGGCCCTCGCCCGCTCCCTGGTGACCCGTCCGCGCCTGTTGCTGCTGGACGAACCGCTGTCGGCCCTGGATGCACGGATTCGCAAACACTTGCGCGAACAGATCCGCCAGATTCAGCGCGAGCTGGGCCTGACCACGATCTTCGTCACCCACGATCAGGAAGAAGCCCTGACCATGTCTGACCGGATTTTCCTGATGAACCAGGGAAAGATCGTACAAAGCGGCGATGCCGAAACCCTTTACACAGCGCCCGTCGATGTCTTTGCCGCCGGCTTCATCGGCAACTACAACCTGCTGGACGCCGACAGCGCCAGCAAACTGCTGCAACGGCCGGTGACCGGTCGCATCGCCATTCGCCCGGAAGCCATTGAACTGAGTCGCAGCGGCGAGCCCGATGCACTGATCCGCAGCCACAGCCTGCTGGGCAACGTGATCCGTTACCGGGTCGAGGCCCGCGGCGTGGAGTTGGTGGTCGATGTGCTCAATCGCTCCGCCGCCGACCTGCACCCCGATGGCACACGCCTGTCACTTTCCATCGATCCAACAGCGCTGTGTGAGGTAGCCTGATGGCTTTGTTGATTTTCAAGAGAGAAGCGCGCTGATGGCCCTGGCAATTTTTGATCTGGACGAAACCCTGATCCATGGCGATTGCGCCACCCTCTGGAGCGAGCAGATGGGGCGCCTGGGCTGGGTCGATCCCGAGTCATTCATGCGCCGCAACAACGAGCTGATGGACGCTTATAGCCATGGCAAGCTGCGCATGGAGGAATACATGGACTTCAGCCTGGAACCGATGATCGGCCGCACCCCGGAAGAAATCGAACACCTGGTGGCGCCATGGGTGGAAGACTTCATCGAACCGATCATCTTCAGCGACGCCACCAAAGCCATCGCCGAACACCGCAAGGCGGGGGACCGGATCCTGGTGATCTCGGCCTCGGGCACGCACCTGGTCAAGCCGATCGCCGAACGCCTGGGCATCGATGAAATCCTGGCGATTGAACTCGAAGTGACCCATGGGGTGTACAGCGGCAAGACCGTCGGCACCCTGACCTATCGCGAAGGCAAGATCGCACGGCTGCTGGATTGGCTGGATGCCGAGGAAGAAAACCTTGAGGGTGCGAGTTTCTATTCCGACTCGCGCAACGACCTGCCGTTGCTACAGCGGGTGGATTACCCCCATGTGGTGAACCCGGATCCGGTGTTGAAGGCCCATGCCGAATCGGCCGGGTGGCCGATTCATAGCTGGAAATGAACACTGAGCAGTACCAGGAAGAACACCCTGGCTTTTGTGGCGAGGTGTGTCGGTAACTCCTGGCAATAAGGCTCCCACAGGTCAGCCTAGCCCAGCAGCAACCAAAGGCTCCAGCCGAGCAACAACACGCCGCAGATACGACTGAGCCAGAGTCCCTGCGGCAGGTTTTTCTCCAACAGGATGAAGGCGCCGATCACTGCCACCCAGAGCAGATTCATCACACCGACCACGAACAGCAGGCCCATCAGGGCCCAGCAGCAGCCCAGGCAGTAAGCGCCATGGGCCAGCCCCATGCGCCAGCCGCCAAACACACCGGGGCGCCAGTAGCCGAGCAGAAAATGCAGCGGCCCGCGACAATGCTCAAGGCAGACCGCCTTGCTGGGCAGCCACTGATAGACGCCTGCGACCAGCAGCAGGCCGGCGCCCAACGCGGTACTGCTGACGCGCATCCCCGGACTGAGCAGGGTGAGCTGCTCGAGGGCCCATTGCAGCGCCGTGGCGCCTAGGGCAAAGCCGGCCCAGACCAGGCCATAGGCGCAGCAGAACAGCAGCAGGGCCAGGTGTCGCTGCGGTGCCGGCATGCGCTTGCGCAGCATCTGCTGGTAAATCAACAGCATAGGCAGGGCGCTGGGCAGCATCATGCCGATCATCATCACCACCCACATGGCGAACATCAGCAGCGCATCGCCCAGGCTCCAGGGCATGAGCATACCGGCCATTGCCGCATCGGCCATACCGCCCGGCGCGCTCATGTCGCGGGCCATCTGCAGCAGTACCAGCCAGGCCAGGGCAGTCAACGCGAGCAGGCAGAGCAGGAACAGCAACTGCTCGCCTGTCAGTCGCTTGCTCTGCGTCACCGCCTGAGGCTCTGCCATCTTTACGGCTCTATGCCATGACCGGTGAAGTGCACGTGGGCGAGGTGGCTATGACTGTCCTGGGATTGGAGCTTGAGGGCTGAATGCGTCTGGTAGCTGCCGCTGGCGACTTCGGCCTCAAGGAACTCGAAACCGTCGGGCAGCGACAGGCGGACTCGATGCGGTGACCCGTCGATGGGGCTGCGGATCGGCTCGCCACTGGCCTGCAGCACGCCGGGAATGTCCAGGTGGGCCAAGCGTTGATCGACATCGATGGACAGGGTGATGGGCACGAACTGCGGTTCGAACATTTCACTCATGGTGCTGCTGAAGATCTGAAACACGTTGGCTCCGGGATCGCTCTCCAGGCCAGAGAGGATGGTCAGCAGGGCCTGGCGTTGCGCCTCGTCGGCGCGTTCATCGATGAACACCTGACAACTGCCATTGCCCTCATGGATGGCGCCCGGCCAAGCGAAGGTAGCGGCCCAACACAAACCTCCCAACGCCACCTGATTGAAATACCCCTGTTCCACTCGCATCGACGCCACCGCGTGGCAGTGGCCATGGGTCGGTGGTGCATTGAATTGACACGGGCAGCCCCAGTTGCAGTTGCAGGCAATGAATTCGACGCCCTGCATGCGCCATTCGGCGATGGCCATGATCGACCTCTTCACCTGATGGGTGAAATGAACGCTGCGGTTACCCCGTCCCCCCATTAATTAACGCTAGCAGTACGCGTGAATCGGATACGGGCTGCCGACCAAAGGTCGGCTTGCCCGTGGGTGCCGGTCCGAGGTGCGAGTCGTGTCGGCAGCGGCCTGTAGGAGCTGGCGAAGGCTCGGGCCGCGTTCGGACGATCTTTTGATCTTTCGCTTGAGATTCAAGGGCCTGGGGGAAAGATCGCAGCCTCGTTGCACTCGACAGCGCCTACACCGCCGCCGCAGGGCACACATAGCTGCCGAAATCAGCTCAGGCTCTCATCGATTATCAGCACCAGCTTGCCTGAAACCTTATTGGTCGCCAGCTCCGCAAATGCCGCTTCGGCATCCATGATCGCAAAGGTCCTGGCCAGTTGCGGACTCAGGCGTTGGTCGGTGAACAGCGGCCACACCTGCTGCCCCAGCTCACTGATCAGGTCGGCCTTGAACTGATCGTCCCGACTGCGCAAGGTCGAGCCGAGCAATTGGATACGCTTGCCCAGCACCTGCGCCAGATCGAGTTCGGTCGAGCGCCCGCCCATCAACCCAATCAACACCCAACGGCCGTCAACTGACAAAAGTTTCACGTTCAACGCGGCGTAGTTCGCGCCCACCGGATCGAGGATCACGTCGAAGGGGGCGAAGTCGTTCAGGCTCTCGAGGCCATCGGTACGCACCACCCCGCCCTGGGCGCCCAGCGCTTCGCAATAACTCAGACGATCAGCCGAGCCGACGCTGACCCAGCACGGGTTGCCGAAAGCCTTGCACAACTGGATCGCGGCCGAACCGACACCACTGGCCCCGGCGTGCAACAGCACTTTCTGACCCGGTTTGAGGGCAGCCAGTTGAAACAGGTTGAGCCACGCGGTGCTGTAAACCTCAGGCAGCGCGGCCGCTTCAGCCAACGACAGCCCCTCAGGCACCGGCAGCACATGCCGGCCATCGACCACTACCTCTTCGGCCATCCCGCCGCCGGCCAGCAAGGCGCAAACGCGATCACCGACCTGCCACGAGGAGCCGGCCCCAACCTCGCTGATCACCCCGGAACACTCCAGGCCCAGCACCTGACTGGCACCGGGCGGCGGCGGATAATGCCCGGCCTTTTGTAACAAATCGGCTCGATTCAGACCGGCGGCCGCCACACGGATGCGAACTTGCCCTACATCACACGTCGGACTTGGCTCATCTGCCCATACCACTTGGCCTTCAACGCCTTGCAATGCTTTCACGGTGCCTCCATAGTGAGTCTCGACTGGGCCCGCTGCTGTAACGCCGGGCTTTCTTGCATTATGCGCCCGGGCCACATGGAACCGGCGACTTCAAAGACGGCCTAATATGCGTTATCAATTGTCCCTGCGTCGAATCAATATGAAGCGTTTGTTCCCTAGCACTGCACTTGCCCTTTTCATTGGCCTTGGCGCGTCCACGCTCTCGGGCAACACGTTCGCAGCCAACAGCTGGGACAAGCTTCAGCCCGATCGCGACGAGGTGATAGCCAGCCTCAACGTCGTTGAATTGCTCAAGCGCCATCACTACAGCAAGCCGCCGCTCGATGACGCGCGCTCGATCATCATCTACGACAGCTACCTGAAGCTGCTGGATCCGTCGCGCAGCTATTTCCTGGCCAGCGATATCGCTGAATTCGACAAGTGGAAAACCCAGTTCGACGACTTCCTCAAGAGTGGCGACCTGAACGCCGGGTTCACCATCTACAAGCGCTACCTGGACCGCGTGAAAGCGCGTCTGGATTACGCCCTTGCCGAGTTGAACAAAGGCGTCGACAAAATCGACTTCAATACCAAGGAAACCTTGCAGGTGGATCGCAAGGACGCCGCCTGGCTCAGAAGTACCGCTGAACTGGACGACCTGTGGCGCAAACGCGTCAAGGACGAAGTGCTGCGCATGAAGATCGCCGGCAAGGATTCCAAGCAGATCCAGGAAACCCTGACCAAGCGTTACAAGAATCAACTGGCTCGCCTGGAGCAGACCCGCGCCGAAGATATCTTCCAGGCGTACATCAATACCTTCGCCATGTCCTACGATCCGCACACCAATTATCTGTCACCCGATAATGCGGAAAACTTCGACATCAACATGAGCCTGTCCCTGGAAGGCATCGGCGCGGTGCTGCAGAGCGACAACGATCAAGTGAAGATCGTGCGCCTGGTACCGGCGGGACCTGCCGACAAGACCAAGCAGGTCGGCCCGGCGGACAAGATCATCGGTGTCGCCCAAGGCAACAAGGAAATGGTCGACGTGGTCGGCTGGCGCCTGGACGAGGTGGTCAAGCTCATCCGCGGGCCGAAAGGCTCGGTGGTGCGCCTGGAAGTCATCCCGGCCAGCAATGCGCCGAACGACCAGACCAGCAAAGTCGTGGCCATCACCCGTGAAGCGGTGAAGCTGGAAGAGCAGGCGGCCAAAAAATCCGTCCTCAAACTGAAACAGGACGGCAAGGACTACAAACTCGGTGTGATCGAGATTCCGGCCTTCTACCTGGACTTCAAGGCCTTCCGCGCCGGCGATCCGAACTACAAGAGCACCACGCGCGATGTGAAGAAACTGCTGACTGAGTTGCAGAAGGAAAAAGTCGACGGTGTTGTCATCGACTTGCGCAACAACGGCGGCGGCTCCCTCCAGGAAGCCACCGAGCTGACCAGTCTGTTCATCGACAAGGGCCCGACCGTGCTCGTGCGTAATGCTGATGGCCGTGTGGACGTGCTGGAAGACGAAAACCCGGGCGCGTTCTACAAAGGCCCGATGGCCTTGCTGGTCAATCGCCTGTCGGCCTCGGCCTCGGAGATTTTCGCCGGCGCCATGCAGGACTACCACCGGGCACTGATCATCGGCGGCCAGACCTTCGGCAAAGGCACCGTACAGACCATCCAGCCGCTCAACCATGGCGAACTGAAGCTGACCCTGGCCAAGTTCTACCGCGTTTCCGGCCAGAGTACCCAGCATCAGGGCGTGTTGCCGGACATCGACTACCCGTCGATCATCGACACCAAGGAAATCGGTGAAAGCGCCCTGCCCGAGGCCATGCCGTGGGACACCATCCGACCTGCGATCAGGCCGGCAGTGGATCCGTTCAAGCCGTTCCTGGCGCAACTCAAGGCTGATCACGATGCTCGCACGTCCCAGGACGCGGAGTTTGTCTTCATCCGTGACAAGTTGGCTTTGGCGCAAAAGTTGATGCTGGAGAAAACCGTCTCCCTCAACGAAGCCGAGCGTCGCGCGCAGCATGCCGACATCGAAGCCAAGCAACTGACCATGGAAAATCTGCGGCGCAAGGCCAAGGGTGAAGAGCCGCTCAAGGAACTGAAGAAAGAAGATGAAGACCTGATCGCCGAGCCGGAAAAAACCAAACCGGAAGACGATGCCTACCTGAGCGAGACCGGTCGTATCCTCCTCGATTACTTGAAACTCAACACGGCGATTGCCAAGCACTAAGATGATGGCCATTTAATGCTGACGCTCCCCGGAGCGTCATCAAACTGACATCATTCTGTCGTGAAATACAGGACCGGGCGCCTCCTTGAACGGAAGGCGCCCAGTCCTTTTTTTATCGCCAGAGATTGCCATGACCACGACAGAACAGCTGAGTGCATTGAGTTCAATCCTGGCTCAAAGCGGTTTGCACAGCTTGTTCCAACCCATCATCTGCCTTTCCGAACGGCGTATCGTCGGGTATGAAGCCCTGACCCGTGGTCCGTCCAACAGCCCGCTGCACTCGCCCATCGCTCTGCTTTCCGTGGCCCGCCAGGCCGGACGCCTCAGTGAGCTGGAACTGGCCTGCCGACGCAGCGCCTGCCAACGTTTCAATGAGCAGAAACTGCCGGGCAAGCTGTTTCTCAACGTGTCCCCCGAATCCTTGCTTGAAGCCGCCCACCAGACCGGGCGCACCTTGCAACTGCTGCAGGATTTCGGTATCCCGCCCAGCCAGGTGGTGATCGAACTGACCGAACAAACGCCGATCGACGACTTCCAGCTCCTGCAAACGGCCCTGCATCACTACCGGGCCATGGGCTTTTCCATCGCCCTGGACGATCTGGGCGCCGGTTATTCGAGCCTGAGGTTGTGGTCCGAATTGCGCCCCGATTATGTGAAGATCGACCGGCACTTCATCGATGGCATTCACCAGGACGCCCTCAAGCGCGAGTTCGTCGGCTCGATCCTGAAAATTGCCCGGGCTTCCCGTGCCCAAGTGATTGCCGAGGGCATCGAACTGCCGGAAGAACTGGCGGTATTGATAGAAATGGGTGTCGATCTGGTTCAGGGTTATTTGCTCGCTCGACCGCAAGAGCATCCCTCCCAAGACGCCAGGGCGCTCATGCCCCGGCAGGACGCCGGTGCGGTGGCGTTGACCGACGAAGTCAACGACCTCGGAGCACTGCTCAACGAACAACCGGCGGTGGCCCATGACACGCCGACAGCCACCGTGCTGGAGGCGTTTCGGCGCCAGGCCAACCTCAACTCCCTGGCGGTATTGGACGATCAGGACCAGCCCTGCGGCATTGTTCATCGTCATTCGCTTTCGGATGCCTTGCTCAAACCCTTCGCCACCGACCTCTTCGCCCGCAAACCCATCAGCCGCCTGATGAGCGATGACTTCCTGGCGGTGGAACTGAATCAGTCACTGCAACAAGTCAGCCGCCTCATCACCAGCCGCGCCCGACAGCGTATCGAAGAAGATTTCATCATCACCCTCAACGGCGGTTACCTGGGCCTGGGCCGGGTGATCGACGTGCTCAAGCTCATCACCGAACTGAAAATCCAACAGGCCCGCTACGCCAACCCACTGACCCTGCTGCCGGGCAACGTGCCGATCCAGCAGTGCCTGACGCGGCTGCTGCAACAACGACAGGAGTCGGTGATCTGCTACGTGGACATCGACAGTTTCAAACCCTTCAACGACATCTACGGCTACGGCCGCGGCGACGAAGTGCTGCTGTGCCTGGCTCAATGCCTGAACGAACGCATCGACCCCAGCCGCGATTTCGTCGGTCACATCGGCGGCGATGACTTCCTGCTGGTCCTTGGCCCGGAAGACTGGCGCAAACGCCTGAATCAGCTACTGAGCGACTTCCAGACCCACTGCCGGCGCTTCTACCGCCCTGAACATCTGGAGGCCGGGTGTTTCACCGCGTTGAATCGCCAGGGGGTTCGGCAGGAATTTGCCTTGCTGTCGCTGTCGATCGGGGTGGTGCATCTGCGGGCCGAGGCCTGTGGGGAACTGGATGCCAGCCAGTTGGCGGAACTGGCTTCGCAGGCCAAGCATCATGCCAAGGAGATTTTGGGCGGGAGCGTTTATTTGGTGGATGGGTTGGCTGAGCGCGTGCCGGTGGTGGAGGTGGGGTTGTCGGTGTGACAACGGCTACACCGCGGGATTTTGTAGGAGCTGGCGAAGCCTGCGATCTTTTGATCTTGATCTTTCGCTTGAGATTTAACTGTCCGGGAAAAGATCGCAGCCTCGCTTCGCTCGACAGCTCCTACAGGCCCAGTGGGAGCAAGCTTTGTCGCCACAAGCGCAATTCATTAGCGCTCGGCACAATCGACATTCTCGTTATCCAGGATTTCAAGAATATGGTTCAGCCAAGCTTCAGCGGACTCCCAGTCCAGCCAATAGCAATAGTTGCAAGGCATTTTATCCATGATGAAATCTCTAAGACTTTCTTCGTCAAGATTCATTGCAAGCAACGTTGAAATTTCTTCTTTGATAACTTTAATTTTATGAGGCGCAGAGTCCGCTATATAGGTTCTGATGATGCCATCAGGATCCGATGAGTCGCACATCCAGTCCTGATGGAAATAGCAGCCAAGAAATTGAAAGAGTTTCGGGTATTTATTTCTCATTTTTTTCGACGAATCCTGTATGTAAGTTATATCCGACAGGGGATTTATTAGACTTCCTAAGGACCAGGGTCACAACCGAAAGTGATTCTAATTTTCCACTTTTACGTATAACGCCGACCCCAACAGGAGAAGGGAAAGATTGCTGTAGAAGAAGCGACTTCTCTAACTTGTCACTCAAAAAAAAATCTATTTCTTTTCTCTTCGTTTTTAAGACGCTGGAGGCCGCCGACTCCGCCGTTGCTCTATCAGGAAATGTCGATGCGGTAGGCACATGAGGCTCTGAATCAAGGCGCTCTCTTAACTGAGCTTCAGAACGACCTATATGCTTTTTCATCAAATGTCCTCCTCGAGCCTCATGCGCAGCCAACCCTCCCCCCGGCACAATCTCGCTGAATGGTCCATCGGCGTCGATATCACCAGGACACTGACATACCAACCCCAACGGATCCACCCACCCCGTCGGGTTCAGGGTGTAGCGATACCCGTTAAGCCCACCCGCCAGTTTGCTCGGGTCGGGCGTCAAATAACGGCCGGTCTCGGGATTGTAGTAGCGGTGCCGGTTGTAGTGCAGGCCGCTTTCCGGGTCGAAGTATTGGCCCTGGAAACGCAGCGGTTGGTCCAGTTGTTCGCCGCCGCCGTGCTGGATCTCGCGGACTTGGCCGTAGCCGTTGTAGCGCGCCGACCAGACGATGGTGCCGCCGTAGTTGGTCAGCTCCTGGGGCGTGCCCAGGTGGTCGAGGTGGTAGTAGAACGGGCAGGCGTTCGGGCCTTTGCCGTCGAGCAGGGCCAGTGGGCGGAAGGTGCCCGGTTCGTAGACATAGCTGCGGTGGTGGCGCGGGCTGCTTTCGGCGACGACCTGGTCGCCTTGCCAGAAAAACTCTGTGGTCAGGCCGTCCACGGTCTTGCTGATGCGTCGGCCGAAGGCATCGTAGCGGTAGGACGTTTCGCGTCCGTCCGCCGTGGTGACGCCGATCAGGCGGTGTTGGCTGTCGTAGCGGTATTCGCTGACGAGGCACTGGGCCTTGCCGCGGCGTTCGCGGATCAGGTTGCCGAAGGCGTCGTAGTCGTAGTGACGGTCACCCTCCATCAAGAGGCGGTTGCCCTTGAGGGTGGTCGGGCCGGGGCGGTCCTGCATCAGCAGGTTGCCGGCCGGGTCGTGGGCGAAGTGCTCCGGCGGCTCGCTGTGGGAATAGTCGATGCCGATCAGGCGATCCAGCGGGTCGTACTGGTAATGGCGGCGATTGCGGTTGTCGGAAATGGACTGCAGATTGCCGTTGGCGCTGTAGGCATAGTCGCGCCAGAACAGTTGCTGCTGGTGCTGCCACACCGTCTGGGCCTTGAGCCGGCCCTGTTCGTCGTAGGCGTACTGGCTGAGCAGCAGGCCTTGCTGGCGCTGCACTTCGCGACCGCCACGGATCTGGTGCCCGGTCAGGCGCGAGCCGTTCAGGTCGATGGCCGTCAGCGCGCCACCCCGGGCGTGGTGGTAGTCAAGCTGGCTGTTGTCCGGCAGGCGCAGGTGGTTGAGGCGCCCGCAGGCGTCGTAGCGATAACGCAGGGTGCCCCAGCCCTGGTGTTCACTGATCAGCCGGTCCTGGGCGTCGTATTCGAAGGCCAGCGGGTGATTGCTGCCGTCGTTGACGTGGACCAGCCGGCCCAGCCCGTCGTAGCGGTATTCGATGGTCTGGCCGTCGGGCAGGGTCTTGACCAGCAGCCGCCCGGCCGCATCGCGCTGGTAGCGGGTAACCCATTGGGCGCCGTCCGCGCCGTGCTCGGTTTTCTCCAGCAGGTGGCCGTTGAGGTCGTAGGCGTAGGCAGTGCGTTGCCCGTCAAAGCCGATCTGCTGTCGGATCAGTCCGTTGGGGGTGTAGTCCAGCTGATATTTTTCGCCGGATTCGTTTTCGATCTCAGTCAGCAACAGCCGCGCCGAGTCGTAGCGATACTTCAGTTCGCTGCCGTCGGGATTGAGGCGGCGGCTGATCAGGTGCAGGTCATCGGCGTATTCATAACGGGTGGTCCGCCCCAGCTCATCGCGCTCGGCGGTGACCTTGCCGTAGGCGTTGTAGCACCAGGCGCGGGTCGAGCCATTCGGCAAGGTGGTTTCGAGCAGGCGGCCCACCGCGTCCCATCGGTAGTGCGTGACGGCGCCGTGTGGGTCCTGGCGGGTCAGCAGACGCCCCAGGGCGTCGTAGGAAAAACACCGCTGCCCGCCGTCCGGCAGGGTTTCTTCTGTCAGTTGGCCCAACTGATTGCGGGTCAACCGGTGTTCGCCACCGTCCGGGTAACGGATCGTCCGCAGTTGCCCTTGGGCGTCGTAGTCATAAGCGGTGCGTTGTTGATCCGGGTCGATGACCTCGATCACATCGCCCTGGGCATTGCGCCGGTAGATCCATACGGCATTGCCGCGCGAACGGGCGTGCAGGAAACCGTTGCGGTATTCGTAGGACGTAGGCTCATCGTCCGGTGGAATCAGCGCCACCAGCCGTCCGGCTTCGTCGTAGCGGTATTCGGTGACGGCGCCCAGCGGGTCCTGTTCGGCGATCAGCCGGCCCTGTGGGTCATAGGCCTTGAGGTGCTCGCCGCCATCAGGCTCGACCTTGCGCACCAGCCGCGCCCGCTCGTCGTGGACGTACACCTCCTGGCTGCCATCCAGATGCTGGACCGTGACCTGCCCGTCCTCGCCCCAGGTGTAGCGAGTGTCCATCTGCGCAAACGAGGCCCAGTGCCGCACGCAGCGCGCCGCTTTGCCGATGCCTTCCCATTCCCAGAAAAAACTCGCGCCGCCGGCCAGTTGCCGCTGGAGGATGACGTGCTGGTCGTCGTAGTCGTAGCGTTCGCTTTCGCCGGCGGCGTTGGTCGCTTCGATCAGTCGGAAACGTCCGTCGTAACGGTAGGAGACCAGCGTCTGTTCGGTGCGCCAGGCCTCATCAAGGGTTAGGGCCGGGTGAAAGCGCTGATAATCGATGGCGACCAGGTGACGCTGTTCGTAACGCAGGCGCAGGGCACGCCCGGCTCCGTTGTCCAGGCGGCTGATGGCGCCGTGGATGTTGCGCTGGACCGTCAGGCGGTTGGCGTAGCGGTCGCTGAGGGCGGTCAGATGGCCGTCGCGAAAGTGCAGGAACGGGGCGTTTTCCCCGGGCTGGGCGATGATCAGTTCGTCCGGCTCGATCCCGAGGTAAATGGCTGCCCGGGCCAGGCTGTTGTGGATCGCCGGGCGCTGCTCGGTGGGCAGCGGAAAAGGCGTACGGCGGTTTTCCTGGTCGAGCCAGATGACCTGCTCGCCCTCAAGCAACAAACGATGGGCCAGGGCATGGCTCCAGCCGCGGCCCAGACCGACGTCCAGGTCCACCGCGCTGGTGCGGTACAAACGGGTGAAGACAAACGGCAAGCAGCCATCGAGGGTGCCGTCGTCCAGGGTCAGCAGTTCCTCGCCGGTGACCATCGACACCGGGCAGCCGCTGGTTTGGGTCAGGGCTGCGGTGTCGGCGCTGTCACCGTTGGGATTTTTCGATTGGGCCGGGGCGTCGTCGTGGGGTTCGTCCTTTTTCAGTGTGGTATTGCGCTGCGCGTCCCAGCGCAGTTGCATCCGCCCTTTCTTTATTCCCGCCGCCACACCCCGCGCCGCCACGGTTTTGTAGCGATCTACGTAGGCCATGAAACCGTTGACCACCGCAAAGATAGCGCTGACGAACCGCTGGGCAGCACTCAGCAAACCCGCGCCAAGCTTGCCCAGACGCAGCGACAAGTAAGCAATACCAGCTCCCGCCCCGGCGAAGGTCAGCACTACACCGATCAACAAATCGATCAGCAGCGTCACCACCGCCGTCGACAGAGCTTCGGCAGTTTCGCCCGCCATCTCACTGGGCGGCAGCATCTCCAGCCAGAGGCTGGCGGTGCGCACTAGCAAGCACAAGGCGGCTTCGTCACTGGCCAGCAGTTGCAGCTTGGCCATGAGCAATGGCGTTTCTTCCGCCAGTTTTTTTAGCTGATCCGCGCTCTCGCCCAACCGATCAGCAAACTCGCCGGGATCCTTGAGAATGTCCGACAGCAGACTGATGCAGTCCCACACGCCCTCGATCGCCTTCCAACTGCCAGCGAGCAAACCGTTGCCCACCGCAGCCGCCGAGGTCGCCAAGGATTGCTGCGTCCATTGCGGCTTGAACCCCTGCCATTCGCCGCGCAACCAGTCCGTCAGATCCTTGCTCAAGCCATCGTAGGAAGAAAACAGATCGGCGATTTGCTTGGGGGACACTTCGCCCTGGACATGAACCCGATAGGTCTTACCCGCCGTCCCCTTGAAGATCCCCAGGCCCTGGGCATCCAGGGTGACCGGTTTGACCTCGCCGCTGTCCACGTCCACCACATCCACCACGATGTCGCCCAGCGGAATGTCGTACACCGACTCGAACTTACTCTCGATGGTCATCACCCCGCCCTGAGGGCACTGGACGACGGTGGAGAGGAAATCATCGTCGCCAGCGCTGACGACGGTGGTGCTATCGCCGAAGCGAATCAGCCGCTCCATGCCCATCAGCGAAGGCAAATCGGCCACATGACTGGCCCGGTCCGCCGTCTGGCTATACAAGCGGTCGAGCTGCTCGCGGTAGAGCGTCAGGGTGTCTTTGAAGCTGTCGAGCGCCTGCTCGATACGGCTCACCTGATCCATCAGGGGATGACTCGATCAAGGGTCGGCAGGAAAAAACGGTCGAACATGGGCAGACGTCTCGCAGCGCTCAGGAAGCGCGAGACTTTGCCCGGGATAGCTGGAGAAATAAGTCAGGGGAAGAAGCGGTGGATGTAGGGCGATTCGCTAATCGCCCCGCATGAAAACAAGCAGCCAACCAGAGCGGAACGTCTCTGGGCAGCCTGTGGATAAACTACAGGTCGCGACCTTCGAGCGTTTTGAGCTTGATCTCGGCCAACGGATGCCCGGCCTTCGCCGCCAGCGTCCACCAACGCGCTGCCTCTACCGGATCTGGAGCCTTGCTGGCGTTACCCGCCAGGCTGATCACTCCGACCTGATAGGCGGCCTTGCCGTCACCCGCCAGCGCCGCCAACCGCAACAGGCGGACGCCTTCTTCCCGGGCGCCCAGCCCCTGGCCGCGAAATGTCAGAATATGCCCGTAGAAACTCTGCGCACCGACATCACCCAGATTCGCCATGCGCGAGAACTGTCCCTCGAGCCAGGCCCAGCCACGCGGCTGGCGAACGAACCAGGACCAATGAAACAATCGCCGCGCCAGCCAGTAGCCGGCCCGCGCCTTGATACGCCAGAGCATTCAGGCCTCCGCTGATTCCGGGTACTCGTATTCGAATACCCGGACCACTTCCGACGCGTGCCAGGAAGCAGCGGCCACGCCATCGGAAGGCCCGGAAAAGCGCCCGAGACGTTCAACGCACTCGAAGAAGCCGGTACGCGGCAACCGGCTGGCCCCCTGGCTGATGACCAGCGAACTTCGCAGCGGCTGTTCAGCCCGGGCATCCAGCGCCGCCAAGTGTTCAAGGGCTGCGGTCAAGGTCTGCATGGCCGGGCTGGGAAGCTGCAAGCGCTCCAACAAGGCCCGGTACGTCAACAAATGGCGCTGGCGACGCGCCTGATCCAGCTCACCCAACAACCCGTCCCAATGCTGCCGACTGATGCGAACACTCACAATTGATCCCTCCAACCCGGCACCGTCAACTCCCAGGCCAGACTGCGCCGAATCGCGGCATCGGGCTGACGCTCGCCGCTTTCGATCATGGCCAGATAAGACGGGCTTATACCTACTGTGCGGGCCAACGCCTCAATGGCGATGCCCTTCCCTTCGCGCAAACGGCGGAGTTGATCCAGACCAGGAAGAACCTGATCGGGTGCCGCCGCATGACGGACTGTGGCTTCATGCGGCGGTGCTTGATTGATGCCGGCTGCCTTCAATAGCGACTGGTACTGCTCCCACGGTAAAACCGCGTATTCGGGTTCTCCGTCGCGTGTAATTATTTGAATATCCATGTCTACCCCGTAGGACAACAACACTTAGCGAGTCAGCTTTTTCCTTGGAAGTGTAATCCTAATAGCGGCTAAGGTCGCGGGGCGATCAGTCTCAGAAGATAAACAGGACCGGTTCAGTGCTTTTTCTGGCCTTGGAGCTGAAGCTGTTCCGGAGTATCGGGAAGCCGCTCGACTTGAGCGAGCTTTTCGGGGGATTGCCGATAACGCCAGGCGCGGAAGGCTTCGAGTTCACTGTCGAGGGTCTTCATGATCCACGCTAGCACGGCGATATCGTCAAACATGCCGAACATGGGCAGAAAATCCGGAATCGCGTCCAGGGGGCTGAGGAAGTACATCAGTCCTGCGACGATAGAAAGCAGCGATTTGGCGCTGACGGCCCGATACTCGCCACGCCAGTAAGCCAGGCACAGGGCCTGCAGCAAACGCAGATCCTCCTTTAGCTTGCCTAACCGACCGCCTTCCCGGGCGCCTTTGCTGGCGACGGCAAACAACAACGTCGGCAATCGACCGCGGGCCAGCAGTCGTCCTGCCAAGGGCAGAAAACGTGCAAAATTCCACGGAGCCTTCATGTTTTCTCCCACTGAAATGTTATCCACACAAATTGTGGATAACCTTGTGAACAGAGCTGCATTTGCGCGCTGAAGGCCCCGTTAAATAAGGCTCCCAGTCAGATCGGGCGTTTTTTACTCACATAAAAAAACCCAATATTTCATTGACTTGACGGCCCGACTGGGTCTAGCACAGCGTGCGTATTGCCTATGACTATAACCCGCGCCGAGCGTTCGGTTTTTTGCTGTTTATCAAAGCCCGGATGCGACAACGCCCCGCATAAGCGAGGCGTTGTCGTTATAACAGCCGTGGTTACTTGGCTGCTTCTTCTTTTGCCGGATCCTTGATCGCCAGCAGTTCCAGGTCAAATACCAGAACCGAGTTGGCGGGGATGGCCGGGCTCGGGCTTTGGGCGCCGTAGGCCAGGTCGCTTGGGATGTACAGCTTGTACTTCTCGCCGACATGCATCAGTTGCAGGCCTTCGACCCAACCCGGGATCACACCGCTGACCGGCAGATCAATCGGGCTGCCACGCTCGACGGAGCTGTCGAACACCTTACCGTCGGTCAGCTTACCGGTGTAGTGAACAGTCACGACGTCGGTCGGCTTAGGCTGCGGGCCGTCGGCTTTCTTGATCACTTCGTACTGCAAACCGGAAGCGGTGGTAGTAACCCCTTCCTTCTTGCCGTTTTCCTCGAGGAATTTCTTGCCGGCGGCTGCCGACTCTTCACTCATTTTGGCCATGCGCTCTTCGGCACGCTTTTGCAGTGCGGCAAAGGCTTCGACCAGTTCTTCGTCTTTCAGCTTCTGTTCTTTCTTGCCGACGGCATCTTCGATGCCCTGGGCGACTGCTTTGGAGTCCAGGTCATCCATACCTTCCTGAGCCAGGCTTTTGCCCATGTTCAGGCCAATACCGTAGGAAGCTTTCTGCGCCGGGGTTTTCAGCTCTACGCTGGTCTGCGAGTCGCAACCCGCGAGTACCAGGCCAACCAGGGCCACCGCCGCCGCCAACCGATGCTGTTTCATGCTATTTCCTTGTTCATGCGCCATAAGGGCAATCGAGTAAAGCCGCGAGCTTATCAGGCGGCCACGACCAATGGCTACCGGCATGTGAGCAGCAAAGCACTGATAAGTTCACGACCACAAACGCTTTTTAATCCAGGGCGGATGAAGCATCTGTCATCTATTACCTACAGGGACAAATGGCCACTCCCCCGCAGCGCTGCCGGTAATGGCCACTTGCCGGCCACGCGACACTGAGGCATAAGGGCATATCAAAAAAACAAGGACGTTACCGTGCGCCTGCTATCTCGCCTTCTCTTGTTGCTCCTCGCGCTGCTCGTCGTCGCCGTGGCCGTGGTGCTTTATTACGTGGCCAACCCTCGCCTGCCGGCCTATACCCCGGTCGAACAGGTGCATTATCTGGATCAATGGAGCGCCGCCGAACGCCAGACGTACTATTTCACGCCTCAGGGCACGCAAGTCAAAGGCTTGCGCTATGACTGGTTCACCGCCCTCGAATTGCCGTTCTCGCAGCAGCGCTTCGCTTCGCCTGAATACCTGGCCCGATTCGGCTTTCTGGTGGACCCGGCGCAGAAACCCTCGGCAGACAACCCTGGCAATCTGCCCGTAGGTTTTACCCGCCACCAGAATCCGGGCAGCGCCGACCAGTTCCTGGATATCACCTGCGCCGCCTGTCATACCGGTGAGCTGCACTTCAAGGGCCAGGCGATACGAATCGATGGTGGCTCGGCCCAGCACGTCCTGCCTTCGAGCGTTCCCACATTACGCGGTGGGAGTTTCGGACAAGCCTTGGTCGCCAGTCTGGCCTCGACCTACTACAACCCCTGGAAATTCGAACGTTTTGCCCGCCAAGTCCTGGGGCAGGACTACGACGCCCGCCATGAACAGCTGCGCCAATCATTCAAAGCCTCCCTGGATACATTCTTGCGCGTGGCCTGGAACGACACTCACCGCGGCCTCTACCCCACCGAAGAAGGGCCTGGCCGTACAGATGCCTTTGGGCGTATTGCCAATGCCAGCTTCGGCGATGCTATCTCGGCCGAGAATTACCGCGTCGCCAACGCACCTGTGGATTACCCGCAGTTGTGGGACATATGGACTTTCGATTGGGTGCAGTGGAACGGTTCGGCCCAGCAACCGATGGCCCGCAATGTCGGCGAAGCGTTGGGTGTCGGCGCTACGTTGAATTTCTTCGATGCCCAGGGCAAACCATTGCAAGGTGATGCGCGATACCCTTCCAGCGTACGCGTTCGCGATCTGCACAAGATTGAAGAGACCCTGCAGTTGCTCAAGGCCCCGCAGTGGCCTCAAGAACTGCTTGGCCCTATCGATAGGCCGTTGGCCGCACAGGGCCGGGCGCTGTTCGCCGAAAACTGTGCCGGCTGTCACGTACCCAAAGTGATTCAAGGCCCCGACAGGCCCGTCCAGCACTTGAACATGTTGCCAGTGAAGGTGATCGGCACCGACCCGGGTACCGCCAATAACATTGCCGACCACCGTTTCGATCTGACCAGCCTGCAATGGGACCCGGCCGAACTGGCAAAACTGGACGTGCAACTGCATCCGACGCCGACCACGCCACTGGATCTGAGCCAGGTTTCGGTCGCTAAAGGCCTGGCCTACGTGACCGCGTTCGTTGAAGAACGGGCTTACCGTGATGCAGGCGTCACACCGCTGGAGCGTCCGGCACTGGATGGTTTTGGCCTGCCCATCGGCGTACGCGAACTGCGCGCCTATAAAGCCCGGCCCCTGGCTGGCGTCTGGGCCACGCCGCCCTTCCTGCATAACGGCTCGGTGCCGACGATCTATCAGTTGCTGTCTCCTCAGGACGAGCGGGCGATCACTTTCTATAAAGGCAGCTTCGAATACGACCCACGGCACCTGGGCTATCGCACCGAAGCCTTCACCAATGGCTTTTTGTTCGATACCCGCATCACCGGCAACCACAACAGTGGCCATGAGTTTCGTGCCGGTGAGCGGGGTAATGGCGTGATTGGTCGGCTGCTGCAGCCACAGGAACGCTGGGCGTTGCTGGAGTATCTCAAAGTGCTGGGCGGGCCATTGGAATCGCAACTGTGATGATGAAACCTTCAAGCAAAAGGATTGACCCATGCTGATTACGCTCTGGCTGCGCCTCGGCGCCTTTTTGGGCAAGACGCTCCTGTGGCTGCTGGGCATCGGGCTGCTCGGTTGGGCGCTGGCCACGGCCTGGTTCGCCTGGCAACACAGCGGACCGGTCTCGGATAAAGAGCAGATTCCACCCGGCGAAGCGGCCATGACCCAGGACATCATTCAGACCGCCATCCGTATCGTCGATCAGCACCGCGAAGGTACGCGCTACCTGCGCGATGCCCATGCCAAGGCCCACGGCTGCGTCATGGCTCAAGTGCAGGTGCCGGACGATCTACCAGCCCCCTTGCGTCAGGGTGTATTTGCCGAGCCGGGGAAGGTCTGGCAAGCGACGATGCGCTTGTCCAACGGCAACGCCTACCCGCAGTTCGACAGCCTGCGCGATGCGCGAGGAATGGCGATCAAGCTGCTGGACGTACCGGGCAAACAACTGCTGGGGGACCGCCAGTCACAAGGTGAACAGGATTTTGTGATGTTCAATCATCCGAACTTCTTCGTCAGCGATGTCGCCGAATATCGTCAGAATGTGGCCGCCCAGGCGGATGGAAAAAAGGCGATGGCGTTCTTTCCGAGCCTGGATCCGCGCAGTTGGCAGATACGTCACCTGTTCATCGCCCTGGAAACACTTTCACCAGCCCCTGACAGCCCCACCCAGACCACATATTTTTCGGTATCGCCCTACAAATTCGGCGAGGCCAACGCGAAATTTCGCGTAGCGCCCGACCCGGATAGCTGCCCGAGCTACACCCTGCCCGCACAAAACCAGGCACTGCCGAACTTCTTGCGAAGCGCACTGGCGCAACAGTTATCCACAGACCGGATGCCGGCGTGTTTTGTCCTGCAGATCCAGCGCCAGGACCCGAGCAAGTACATGCCGATTGAAGACACCAGCATTGAATGGAAAGAAAGCGACGCACCGTTCGAGACGGTGGCGCGAATCACCGTGCCGGCCCAGGATTTCGATACGCCCAAGCTGAACCTGGCCTGCGACAACCAGTCCTTCAACCCGTGGTTTGGCATCGAAGCCCACCGCCCCATCGGCGGCATCAACCGTTTGCGCAAAGCCGTGTATGAGGCGGTCAGCGATTACCGTCATCGGCGTAATGCCGAACAGTAGCTAACCGGCAAACACCAGACAGCAAAAAGCCCGCTCAATGAGCGGGCTTTTTGATGGCAACCTGGCGTTCAGTGTTCCAGGTTGCCGAAGATGGCGCAGCGGACGGGACTCGAACCCGCGACCCCCGGCGTGACAGGCCGGTATTCTAACCGACTGAACTACCGCTG